>JAGXLK010000226.1 GCA_018334735.1 Planctomycetota bacterium
GGTTTTCAGAAGCATTTCGTCCGAACCGTCGACCATCTCAAGAAGCAGTCCGCCCCTGGTATCGGGCATATTCCCGACATAATTCACAATGAGCCCAAAGCAGTTGACGCCTTCGCGAAGAAACTCAGACAGATTACGTTCGTCATAATACTGAAACCACGGCTGAGATTGAGGCGCTCCCCGTCCCACAAATTGCCCGTTCACAAACAGCTGGTAACGAGTATCGGCAGCGATGTATGCGCGAGGCTTCCGGGGTATCTGGGCCAAACTGAACTCCCGGCGGAACAGCCAGAAACTGTTCGGCGTATTACCGCTGTCCTCCTCGATCCATATCCAGTGGGCATTCCACTTACGGCTCTTCAAAACCACTTCGTCTTTCGATTGCTGCATTATCTTGCTCCACATCGCGCGGAAGAGTTTTACGAGCAGCAATGGTAAAGCAAAACGGGAGCATCGTCCAAGGTGCGTGTGCAGCAGGGAGAAAAAAGGTTGGCCCGCAGATAGTCGAGGATCATGTGCTATTGAGGAGTTCGCGGGGGGGAAGAAAAGCGGTGCTCCGTTCCGCAGCGCGCGGGTACTCGTTCAGGCTGCGGTACAACCAGGCATTTCTGCTTAGCTGTCATTGCGAGCTGACTCGCGTAGCGGGGCGCCACGGTGTGTCATAGGTGTGTTTTCGGAGGAAGTTTCTTTCAGTCGTCATCCTCTTCGACCTCACGACCCAGCACCGTCCCGTCGGGGGCCACTGTAATTTCTACTTCTCGACCGTTTTCTTCCCATTCGGCCTCATAGAAGCGCCTGCCGTGCCCCGTCTGAAGCTCCACCTCTTCAACGGCATGCTGACCTGCATGTTTCAAAATAGCTTTTCTAACAGGTTCAGGGACCTGGTCGAGTGACATTTCGACTTCGCCTTCTTCCTCTTCTTCAGCGCCGAATTCTCGCTCGACGACACGTCCCTGTGAATTGAGGACCAGTCGTATCGCCCGGGCGCCTTTTTCAATCATCGTCCGGTACTGGACACGCGGTTTTTTGAAACGGCTTATCGAGATCGTCGCGTGTTCTTCTTTCTGTACAATGCCTTCCACTTCTCCATCCGCGGCGTGCTTCTTCATCGCCGTAAGCACTGCCCGTGGTAAATCCCGGCCCGAAACACGCCGGTAAACGGTCAAAATCTCACCGTTCACCACCACCTCAGCTTTGAAGCGCTTTCCATCTTTGATCAGTTCCACGTCAAAAACCCGGATGCTTTCGGCGTGTGCGTCCACGTTACGTATTTCGGCGTCGGGCGAGTATTTCTTCAGTGACCTGACCACTTTCCGCGGCAATTTGGGCGCAGAGTCAGCCGAAATTGCTTTCCCCAGCAAGAAACCTGCGACGCCGACAACAGCAGCTATTACAAATACGTTTCTGATTTTCACTTTCATAATCATCGTTTCATATGCCTCCATCAGAGAAAGATCTAATATCCGGCATATTCGCAATGCAAACGCGATTCTTGTTTACATCCTGCTTCTACGAAACCAATTTACAAGGACAAGTATACTATAAGTTCTGACCGCTCCATTTAAAAATTACGGTGGGGGAACTCCGAACTGGCTGTTGAACATCGCCATCATCAGAGGAATTGATATAAGAGAAAAGGCGAACGATGCAAAGACGAACTGACTCGCCAGGCTTCTATTGCCGTTTTCTCGTCCAACGAGTATCGGCGCGGATGTTATGGGAGGGACGGCCGCCTGCAAGATCAGGATCAGAGCAACAGGATATGGTGGTTTGACAAAAATCAGAATCCCGAACGTCAGGAGAGGAAATAGAAAATTTTTCATCGCCACAAATTTCGCGACCTGCATGGTCTGAACTTTCCCGCGTCCCTTAAAATCAATGTAGATGCTCGCTCCGAGCACCAGCATGAGAAGCGGGACGGTCATCTGGCCCACCATATCGAGAGCTGATACGACAAAACCCGGGATGTGCTGCCCGACACCAAAAAGGTTCAAAATGACCGCTGCAATTGTGGCGAGAGTGACCGGATGGAGGCACTTGCGCCAATCCACCTGTTTTATTCCCTCACCGAAAACGATCGGATATGTGCTGAAGACAAATCCCGCAAAGAACATCGTAAAGAGAAACAGGTTAACAAGGAAAATCGAGTCTTGCCCGAACATTTCGGTCAGGATGGCAAGCGGGAAAAAGAGCGCGTTCTGGTAAAACATCCCGAGCGCAAATTCCCTGCGGTTTTCTTTTCGTACGGCGCGGCTCGTAAAAAATGTCAGCCCACCGGCCCATACCGTAAAACCCAGCCACCAGAGGGGCATCTGCCACCACGTCGGACTTGAGTGCGTGTTGAGTTTCGTCAGTATGTTCACAGACACAAGGCATGGCAACGCAACGTCCAGGGCCAGCGTCGATGCAATCTTGATGAAATGGGTCGGCACAACGTGCCGTCGGATGAGCAGGAATCCCAGGACGCCAATCGAGAGCAGAATGGCCACCGCCTCAAACGTCTGTAAGAATACATTCATCTGGCGTTACTTTCTTTGCGCCGATTCATTGCGGCCCTTGTTTGCTTTGAAAAAGTTGACGGAAAGATCGATAGAGAACAGCCGACTCAATCCGGGAACGGCCCACTGCGTATATAGGGGAAGAACCAGGAGGGATAAGTATCACTCCCCGGATCATGTCCGACGTAGGCCCCCCACCATCCAGGATCTGCCTGTTGTGTGGAAACGCTCCCATCGAAGTACAGCACGTTCATCCGTCCTAACTCTCCGCTACCAGGATGGTTGCGCGTGTCCTCGACGGTTACTCCGCCGGGCAGGTTCACATATTTCGGCGCTACGGGAGCCGGCAGGTCATCGCAAAGCACCGGCATCGACCCGGCGCGTTTGCATTTGGCCGGCGTAATCGGACCCTTGCCACGCGAATTCCCATAGAAGCCAGCGATCTGATCCTCATAGTCTGTATCGTTAATTAAATGGTAACCACCGCCCCCGCTTCCACGCATGCCGTACCACGTCGCGATCACACCTGCATGAACGTACGAGGTATCTGGAACGCGAGGATATGAAGGGAATTTGCTTCCAGGACAGGCCAGCAGACCGTGATCGTCCGGGTCAAACCCCTTTGTCCTCACAGCATTTCGCGCGATGCCATAGTCCTGTGCCCACTGGGAGTATGATTTCTGCAGAGCGCCAAAGCCCGTATTAAAGAAAAATTTGGGCCCCCAACTCTGGCTGCCCGGCATGCCCTGCGGGAAAACAGGATAATCCACCAGATACGTATGCATGGCAGTTCCCACGTTATGCAACTGATTCGTACAGGAAACCAGTCGCGCCGAACGCCGGGCGGATTCGAGAGCTGGCATCAACATCGCGGCCAAAATAGCTATGATCGCTATAACTACCAGGAGTTCGATCAAAGTAAAGCCCGACGGCCTCCCCCTGCGTCGGCTAACACCTGTCTCACCTGGACCGTAAGTGAAGGGACTATTCTTGTTTTCCTCACTCATTCTGGAAGAGAACTCCGCAAAAAAGTAAGAAGAGGTAAATATTTCTTTGCTTTTCATGTCATGTCCCTGATCTACAGCAAAACATCAATGTATTCACATTGATCCGAAGAGTCGGATTACAGAGCCGCTTACTGCGCTTCCTTCTTCGGAACACAGCGCCAGCAAAGCTTCAGCGATATCTTCCGGTTTCACCCACTTATCCCAATCCTCGTGGGGCATCAAATCTCTTGTCGCCGGTGTATCGATGATGCTGGGCATGATGGCGTTCACGGCAATATTAGTGTTCTTAACTTCCTCATGAATGGCTCGCGTCAGAGTTACGACGGCGCCCTTGGCAACAGCATAAGCTCCTGAGCCGGATTGGATGTCCTCACAAGCTTTTGACGTCACATTGACGATCCGCCCGCTATCCTGCTCGCGCATCACCGGAAGAACGTGTTTGCAGCAGAGAAAAGCTGTCGTCACGTTGAGCTCAAACATTTTATTCCATGTGGTCAAACCGGTCTCCCATATTCGATTGCCAAAAGCGAATCCTCCCACCAGATTCAGCAGCACATCAATGCGTCCCCATTCTGAGAGGACCTCCTGAACAAACGCTTCGACATCGTCTTCATCTCGCAGATCAACCCTGCGCCCGCGGCAACGCTCATGCAACTCTTCAGATAAGTTCTCGCTCAGTTCTTCCCATCCCTGCGATTTATGCCAGGGAATGAAAATGCCGTAACCATTTTCCAGAAAATGCTCCGAAACAATTTTCCCCAGGTTGCCACTCCCACCGGTGATGATCGCTGTTTTTTCTGACATATATAGTCTCCCGTCAGGGTTTTTCCCCTATGAACCGCAATATGACGTGGTCATGCTCCGTACCGTGCGTCGCATCCGTGACGCCGAAAGTCGACTGCTCTTCAACCGAAAGTGGTCCAAAAACATCTCGCAGCTCTTCGCCGGTAAAATAATGCTTGACGAGCGACGCAAACTCGCTGGCCTGGGGCAGGTCCACGAAACCGGGATCCTGTCGTGAGAATGCTTCCACAAATACCGCCCCCCGCGGCTTCAAGGCATCAGTCATGCGCCCGGCCAGGGCCCTGGTTTCCTCGAATGCCAGATGACCCAGAACGGTCACTGCGACGATCAGGTCGTAACCCTTTCTTTCGAGTCTAAAATCGCGGATATCCGCATGGACAGCACGAATTGGAAGGCCCTTGCAGATGGCCTGCTCATTCAGCGCATCAATGGCGGCTTTCGAACTGTCAACAGCTACCACTGAATGCCCGAGTCCAGCGACATAGAAAGCATTGCGGCCGTGGCCGCAACCAAGATCGAGAATGTGAAGACGTTGATCAGTCTTATTCCCCAGAAACTGCATCAACCCACGGGATGGCAAAGATCCAAAACAGGTGGGCCGGTCCAGATAACTGCGTTCAAATTCCGTACTAACATCCGCTTTCATGATGTCGACCTCTGAGAAGTCCTGGGATTAATTGATTACACTCCAACTATATCACTTTTCAGTCTGCAACTTGTCAACGCGCTCAATGTAAGTTTCCATGTCAAATTTCCGTTCGAGCCCGCCGGCTGTCATGCAACGCACTTTCCCAAAAACATCGCGCTCGGCCCATGCCCGGTCGTGTTTCCCGAAACACCAGGCGACTCCGGCAAAAGAGTTTGGATCCCGGCCATCAAGTTCGTATTCATTGTTCAGCTCCAGCCCGATCTCAAAAGCTCTTTCAGGGGACTGACTCCATTCGAGTATACGCTTTGCCCAGTACATTCGCATGTAATTATGCATTTTGCCACTGTAGAGCATCTCCTTTTGCGCCGCATTCCAGCAGGCATCT
>JAGXLK010000227.1 GCA_018334735.1 Planctomycetota bacterium
AAGGTCGTTCCAGCTCCAGCGCATCCTCCACGCTCTCGGCGGCCGGTTCGATGTAGATGTTTTCCGATTCTTCATCGTAGGACATCTCACCGCCCCAGTATTTTGCTGTGCTTATCGGGCCGAAATCCGCAAAGAATGTCGGCATATTGCAACCGGGCAGCTCGGACTGAGCTTTCAGGTTCTGCGGCGCCAGCTCAAGCACTTCGTCTTCGTTTTGATTCTGGCGGTAATGGGCTTCCGTGGAATGGACAGTGACGATGCATTGTCTGTCGCCCTCCCAGAACGCATCGATCTTTTTCCGACGATCTTTCAGCGTCCGTTCGCCAAACCATTCAACGATCTTATCCAACCTTTTGCTCCCGATAGCGGTGATTTCGACAATCAATACACCTGTGGTTCACCACGGCACATAGCATGGAGTATATACTATTAATATTCTACCAAATGCGTGGGGAGGTTTCAACGCAAATCTTGAAGAGACCTCGTTTCTTGCGGAGAGTTGGACGTGCAGATTCCATATATCGATCTCACCCCCCTACCTGTCTCCTCTTCAGCTCAAGGAACGCCGAGGGGAGGACCACCGTGAAACGCTCTCGACCCAGTCTTTCGATTGTGTCCTCCAACCCCGCCAGCCCCATCGAGTAGCAGTTCACATGAACGGGGATAAAACAGGGAGTCCCCTCAAGCGCCCTGTGTTTCTGAATGTCGCGCACTGTCTGTTCAGGTTCAGCCGCCAGCACTTTCCCGGGGAAATACGGGCGCCCCTCGAACACCCGCTCACGTTCGTGTGGAATATTGTGCCAGCCCTGGAAGAATCCTCGGCTGGCCGACACGTGAGTGCAGTAGTCGCGGATCACACCATCGTCCATGAAATCAACGCCGTAGGTGCCCGGTTCTTTGTCGGCGTTGATCGCCCAGACGTCCTCTCCGGCAATCCTCCGCAACATGCGCCCGTCGGGAAGCCAGTCGATAATCCGGTTGATAGGCCACATCCCGTGCAGATCCAGTTTTTCCATCAGGTCATTAGTGCGTTCCAGATACTCGATGCGGGATGCGCGGGCATCGTCGACATCGCTTCGCCGCGTCGCCCAGCATGACAGGTAGTTGTAACCAAGCCCCGACGGTCCGCAGAGCAATTCGTCCCGGTCGGTCAGCGTTTCGTAGAAATATTCCAGCATGGCGGGACCGAACGTTAACATCTGCGGCGGAATAGCCCATCCGAAGGGGAAGTTCCCGCGCTCTGGTTTTTTCCACTGGCGTTTCTGAAGGTCTACCATCGAGTGTGGCGCGTCACCGTCCGAGAACACGAACGTAAGGTAACACCGGTCCTTCTCCAGGGGCGGCGGATCAGATGCAGCGGTCTGCTGGAAATTGCCCCGCGCCTCCACATGCTGATGGAACGAGAAGTTAAGATTTCGCGTCATGCAAAACGGCACCAGCCCATATTCGGATGCATACTGCACGATCGATGTCTCACCATCGGCCAGATGCCAGCCGAGGACATGGCTGTACATCGGGCTGTTATCGTAAATCTCCCCCAGCAGTTCACGCTCGCCCGGATCCGAGACGGGATGGGTGGTCAGACGGAAACTGAATCCGCGTTTGGCCACAATCCAATCCGTTATATCGATGTTGTGGGTCTGGCGGGGCCAGGCGTTGGAGTGCAGCAGATTGGGATTGGTATCGGGGCGCAGGTGACTGAACGCCCAGGCCATGGCCTCGATACGCGTCTGAAATTTAGGGACCGGTAGTGGCTCGACATTGCCCCCTTGCTTTTCGACCAGATCGACCTGTTCCGGCGTGATGATCAAGCGATCATGGAGCCCGGCCAGCGTCACCGCCAGGGGCACCTCCCAGTCGATGTCTTGTTGGCCCAGGACATAGGCGCCATTCGTTTCGGGAAGAAATTCTTCAAGAACATCGTCCAGAGGGCTCTTCTGCGGTTCAAGACCATATTTCTCGTACCAATCGACCCAGTGTCCGTCGGTCTCTTGCTCGCCGAGCAGGTACAGACGCGGTTGTTCACGGTTTGCGATACCCTGCAGGGTGACGTAAAGGAGACGTTCCTGGCCCGACGGCACATCCGTAACGAGGCGGTATTGTTCGCTCATGTTTCGACCTGTGAAAAAGGATTCACACCCGCCAGATCTTGTGAAGGCGGAGCGATGTTTTCTGACATTGATTCAATGATCCAGCCCTGCATTCTTGAAACGCGGTCCCGGTATTCGGGGGAGTCGATGAGATTATTCAGTTCGTGCGGATCCTCCGCGCGGTGGTAAAGTTCGTTTTTTTCTTGCGAACGATGAATATATTTCCATTCTTCGTCGCAGACCATCTTCCAGGGCCCCATCTCGGAGTAGGCCCACCGTCGGTGGTCGTCGCATTCACCGCGGACGTAATCCCACCACGATCGGCCCGGCGATGTCGGAAGCAGGTCCCCGGGAACATGATCCAGTCCCGTCGCTTCAAGAATCGAGCACGGTATATCAATCGATTCAGCGGGCCCCGTCAAAACGTGCCCGGCTGGCACAACGCCCGGAAATCGCACCACAACGGGTGTCCGCGCCGAGGGATCGTATGGTTCGTGTTTGCCGCGTCGGTCCCGGTATCCCATCATGTCGCCATGATCGGCACCAAAAATCACGACCGTTTCTTCGGTGATCCCGCGATCATCAAGGACCTCGAGGAGTCGGCCAATTTCTTCATCGTCCTGTTCGATCAGACCGCAGTAGCGGGCCCGAGCCAGTTTATGGGCCTGGATCTTCTCCGGGTCGTCGACGCCGACCGGCGGAGGCATATCCTCGGGTTTATACCGTTCCGCATATTCTGGCACCGGATCGTAAGGAAAATGGGGATTACAAAACGAGGCGTGAAGGAAGAAGGGGTTCTCTAAGTCGTATTCAGACAACCATCGCCGAACGCGCCGTCCGATCACGGCATCCATGCTGTCTTCCTCGTCGAACGGGAGCGGCTCGCAGTGTCCTGCCCCTCTTTCTTCCAAACGGCTCAGATACTCTTTGAGAAGGCCTTTGTCGGCCAGGTATCGGGTGTAATTACAATCGAAGTATTGAACCAGCGATTTCCCGGCCATTTCTGTGATCTCATCGAATCCGCGGCCGAGAGATTCTCCTTTGATATCCGCCAGGTCGATGTTGGGAAGGCCGCTGTGGGAATGAAGTTTCCCTATAAGAGCCGTGTGGTAGCCGGAGTGTTGCAGCACGTGGGCCATGCTGCGCAGGTGCACGGGCCAACGACCGTCAAAATCGCCCCATGCCCCGTTGCCCTGGCTTGCCCGAAGTCCGTAAAGCCATGTGAAACGGGTCGGAACGCAGAGCGGGCAGGAACTGAAAGAATTCGACAGAGTCGTCCCCTCAGCCCTGAGCCTGGAGATATTGGGCGTTCGCAATCCCGGGATAACACCGCCTTCATAAAAATCAAACCGGTGCTGATCGTTGGTGATCAGGAGGATATTAGGGGGAGCCATAGCGATTGGTTTTCTTCTCTCAGAAGCATTTCACGCCTCATCGCCTGACCTGGGTCCGGACGATGTGCTGGAAGAGCTGTTCCTGCATTCGGTCCACAACGTCTTTCATCTCAGGGTCGTCGGCGCGGTTGGCAATTTCTTCCGGGTCGTTAATCTGGTCGAAAAGCGCGTATGGTTCGCCGTCCGCGCTGAAAATGAGTTTCCAGCGGCGATCCATGATCATAACCTCGCCGTGAATTTCCGAGACAACAAACTGCCTGTGTTCGCTGGCCGGTGATTCAAGCACGGGATATAGGGATCGGGCAAACTGCTGATGTTCCAGCTCGCCTCCCGCCGCTTCCACCAGCGTCGGACCGATATCAAACCATTCCACCGGCGACTCCGATACGCTCCCCGCCACGTCACCGTTCGCCGTTTCGGGGGTCCGCACAAGCAGCGGCACGCGGAGCGCGCCGTTCAGGAAGTGTCCTTTATAGATCATCCCGTGATCGCCATTCATCTCGCCGTGATCCGAGGAGAAAATTATGACGGTATTTTCCAGCTCGCCGCGATCCTCAACAGCAGTGAGAATTTGACCGATCTGTTCGTCAATCAGCGTAACGTTGGCCGCATAATCGGCCCGCATCGCGGCGATATCTTCGGCCGGTATGTCCGCGGCTCGATTCAGCCGGCGGCCGATATTGCCGCCGACGTTTTCTTTCTTCAGGATCTCTTCGCGGTCCATCGGTGGCGGCATATCCTCGGGTTCATACATGCTGGCATAGGGTTCGGGGGTGTCCCATGGTTCGTGCGGACCGCCAAAACTCACCCAGCAGAACCACGGTTCTTCGCGATCGTAAGACTCAAGATATTTCTTCGCCTGTTGTCCGACGTAGACATCCGCATACTCTTCCAGCGGCAGCACGGACGGCCGCACGACCCAGGGCTTATTCTCAAACCGCTCGGCGTAGTCCTCCTGATATTTTTCCCAGAGCCCTTTTTTATCCCATCGTTCCGTCATGTAGCTGCCAACACGCGCGCTGGCCCGGGGGCCGCCAATTTCGTCCACTTCGTCCAGACCGTACGCGTGAATCAGATGTTCCCGGTCGCGTAGGTCGCCGCTGTGATGGTGGAGATGGGTCTTCCCGAAGACGCTGGTGTGGTAACCCGCTTCGCGGACCGCCTGCATCCAGGTGGGGGTATCCGGCGGCATGTCAAAATGGACGTTGTTCCAGATGGTGGTATTGTGCGGATACCGTCCGGTGGCCAGCGAAACGCGCGCGGGAATGCAGACGGGGGAATTTGTGACGGCATTCTCGAATCGAACGCCTTCGGAGGCAATACGGTCGAGATTCGGGGTTTTTACCCAGCCGCCGCTGCATCCCATCGCATCGGCCCGTTGCTGGTCGGTCATCACGTAAAGTATGTTCGGTCGAGGCATAACTTTTCTCCCGCTTGTGGGCGTTCAAATGTTGAGATATTTTTCGGTGTGGGACCGTCAAAAACGTGATTATTCCAAAGGACTTAAGGAACAAAAGGGACGTAAGGGACTGCGCGGGGGGACAACTCACTCATTGTATTGATATCCGTCAGGGAGTGTGGCTTTCCAGTCGGCCAGTTGCGTTTTGAGCCGGGCCACAATTTCCGGGTGTTCGTCGGCCACGTTATCGCATTCGGCGGGGTCGACGGCAAGGTTATACAGGGCAATCACCGATTCGTCAGGATTCATGAACAGCTTCCAGTCACCGTCACGTATAGCGAGTTCCGGGGGATGATAGTCGTCGTTGCCGAAGACGTTGCATTTCCATTCCCAGAAAAGCGGATTCTGGCGCGGCCGGGAGGTGCCGGAAAGGATATCGCGGATATCTTCGCCGTCGGG
>JAGXLK010000228.1 GCA_018334735.1 Planctomycetota bacterium
CTGTTTCATCATGCATACTAAGGGATTTCCAGATTCACATCAGACTGACTACGAGTAATTTCCGCTGCCAGACCTCACGATCATTCGTTATCCGGGATCACCAGATCCAGGCCGTCACAGAACAAACCGATGCCGCGCGGATATTCTTTTCCATCCTCCTCTTTTTTGAATGCCACCCGCCCTCGCTGAACCGCACTATTATCGTATCCTTTAGGATAAAAATCCTCCTCGGGCCCGACATCCAGGAAAAACGCAAAATTGCCTCCGACGCCCGGATATCCTTTGGCGATCGCCGCAGCGTTTCCGAAATGCGCTCTCTCGTAAACGTCCCTCCCACCGACGTGATAGCTGACAGCGAACGCTTTTGCGCCCGCCCAACCGGTATTTCCCCGGAACCCCTTTCCATGAAGATCCGTCATCACATCGTCGCCGCCCAGATCGAGCAGGTATCCCGTCCCCAGATCCCACGCATTTCCCCCGCCCAATCCGGATGCGCTGTAACGATCGCTGCCGTTATGATCGATCAAATACCCGACGCCCCGATGGCAGCCGTTCCCCAGGGCATGATTCCCCGACCACGTGCTGCGATTCGCCCCTCCCGGTCCTCGCTTGACAAAATACGTGTCGGCCCCGACCGCGTCGCGTACAATTCCCATCCCGCCGGCATAACCCGATGCAACGCCAAAGGAGGAACCGATATACGAATCATCGCCTCCAGCATCCTGAACGATACCGATGCCGCCCCCCAGCGTCGCATACCACCGGTCCGAGTTTTGCCGGACTTCCGCCCGCCAGCTCGAGCCGTAGCCGATTCCCGCGCCGTCGTAGCCGTTGTCCCATTCCTTCCCGATGCTGTAAGCGCACTCATGCAAACCCAGACACTGATAATGATCGTTGCCTTTTTCGTCGCATAAGACACCGAACGCTCCATTAATCCCCGCGCCAATGGCGGCGACCCCCGCAACATACACATCGTGCCCCGCCCTATCTTCAAGCATTCCCACTCCGCGCCAGAATCCCGTCCCGAAGACGTATTTTTGTCCGAGATAGAGATCATCGCCCGCTTCATCGATAAGACATCCAATCCCCAGAAACCCCGCCCCAAAACCGAATCCGGCGTCGAGCGGAACGCCTTTTTTGGCAGGTTCCTTTGGGTTACCAAAGAGACGCACAAACGGCACCAGCATCGTATCCTCACCTTCCGGATCGGGTTGTAAAAGGGCATCTCGAGTGGTTTCCCTGGGGTTGAAGCGCCTTGAAAGTCCCTGACAGTATCGGTCACTCCCCTTACGATCGACCAGCACGGAAATGGCACCAATTCCGGCTGCGGGTCCGCCTACGCCATCCGTCCGGTAGAGGTCGGATCCCGAAAAATCAACAATAATTTCAAGCGGGTAGTCTCCAATACGCCGTGCTGGCTGCCGCCACAGGTAATCATCGTCGCCTCCGGCGTCGATTATCACAGCCGCTTCGACATCGCGATAGACGTTTCTGCCAGGTCCCCCGACCACGATTCGACCGTAATCGGTCTCAAAACTTGTCAGCAATTTTCCTTCTACGCCGGGCAACTGGCTTTCCTGAGGTGTCATAGCCGACAGCTCTCTCTCAAGGGATTCGAGCCGCGAAGCGTCCAGATGTTTCGCAACGAAATCCCAGCACCGGCCGAGCGCGGGGAAATCGATCGAACCTCCCCAGGCTGGATGGGTCGTATTCGCTTCGCGGTCACAATCGCAGATACCTGTGGTCGACACAGGTTCGCCGGCGAGGGCGCGGAGGTAATGATACAGACCGGTCATGCTGTGGAGTCGCTCGGGGACAGCGGTCCCGCTTTCCTGCGTTTTTGAGTTGCCGGGTTCAAACGGATCCGATGGATAGAAACCCCAGTGCATGTAGTACGGCGGAGCGCCCTTCGATCGATTGACAAAACGCCTGTTGCAGCGGCAAATCCACGGCACCACAAATCGCAGAAGACGTCTGTCCTGCGGACCGAACTCTCCCAGAACGATTTCGTCCATGTATTCTGCGGCGGTTTCAAACATGCTTCGGAACGATTTTAAATGCTGTCCGCCTTTCAATATTTTGCTACCGAGAACCGGGGATTCTCCATCGTTGCCCGGAAGCGCTTCAAAAAGTTCCTGAACTCTCCAGAACCCGGGCTTCTTTCTTCCTCCGGTATTCAGGAGATTTGTGGTCCATGATTCAACGCGCCAGACCCCCTCGATGGGATCGTCTTGCACGCGCGCGATCGCCGGTATCCGAGGGTAATTCTGGCTCTGCGCGAGCGTGCGGTTATATTCACGGCAGTGCCGCACGTATGTCGAGTAATCGGCCCTCGCGCCGTAGCGTTCGTGGAAGAGTCTTGAGCCAGGATCACACCCGGGTATCCTATCGCCTCTTTCCAAAATCCCTCTCAGGACTTCGCTCAGTCGCGCCAGATTACTGTTGCGATTACGTGTGGGAGACGACGTATGGTCCGTCGTTGTCCGGCAGCCCGGGCACATGATGGCCAGTAAGGCGAGCAGAAAAAGGGTAAACGCATGTTTCATGGGCTTCACAATAATATCCCGACGGCGAAGTGTCTTTGTTCTAATCGCGAGTGGATTAACCACGATTTCATTACGATATCACTCAAGTGTGCGCACGTAAAGGGAACTTCTTGCTCAGTCAGGGTCTTAGCGCAATTCGGCGAGTTCATGTGTTTGACAGAGCGCATTTCGTTCCGGTACAGTCGGGGATCCTGTTAATCTCCCACGGCAGGGGCCCCGCCTTTTGCGGAAGAGGTACGTATGAGCTGGAAAGCTTTTTTTATAGGCCTGGTGTTTGTCGGAATCATAAACCTCATAACTCCGTACAATGACTTCGACCTCGCCAACACCTACATGACGGGATTCCATTTCCCGGTGGGGGCATTCTTTCTGCTTGTCCTGTTTACTCTGGGTTGCAACACACTCCTCAAACTTGTCAGAAAGGCGTGGGCTTTCAAGCAACAAGAGCTGATGCTTGTATGGTGCATGATGATCATCGGCTCGACTGTTCCCAGCAGTGGGCTGATGCGCTATTTTCACCCCATGATCGCGGCCCCTTCTTACTACGCCAGCGGAGAAAAACAACAGGATTGGAACAAAGAGGGGCATTTGCTCTCGCGAACCCCCGATGCTCTGGTTCTTAGCACAGGTAATGATCCAGCCGTGAACCCGCGGGCAAAAGCGGCGCAGGATTTCTACGGCGGGACGAGTCGGGATGAAGAGCTCTCTATTCCCTGGCGGCACTGGGCACGTCCGCTTGTCGCGTGGGGCATATTTCTTCTTATGTTCTACCTATCCATTTTTTTCATGTGCGCGATCCTGCGGGGGAGATGGGTTGACGCCGAGAGGCTATCGTTCCCGCTGGCCAAAGTGCCACTGGAACTGACCGAGGACAGCAGCGGCGGGAAGAATCTATTACCTTCTCTGGTTACCAATCCTTACTTTCTCGTTGGCGTCGGTATTTCTGTGGCTTTTGGATTTATCCGTCTTTTGGCCATGGAAACCGTTCAAATCAAACTCTGGCGAATTACCAGCGGGACGTTTCTCGAGCAGGGTCACATTAATGTTGCCTATGTTTTTCCGTTGGCCATTGGTTTCGCTTTCTTGTTGCCCGCTCAGATCAGTTTCAGTTTCTGGTTTTTCTGGTTGTTCTCCCGTTTCGAATACATTGCCGCCTATCAGGCCGGTTCCCCCATAACTCAAGGCGATTATGGTCCCTTTATGCAGTGGCAACAGGCGGGGGCGTTTGTGGCATTTACGGCCGTCATACTCTGGAAGGCCAGAAAGCACATAGCCAAGGTAGCCCGCAAAGCCTTTGGGGCGGGATCAGACGTGGATGATTCGGACGAACCGGTCGGGTTCAAGCTGGCGTTCTGGGGATTCATCCTCTGCTGCGTTGGCCAGATTTCATGGTTCCTCTTTTTTGCCGAACCCGCCGGCATATCCGAAGGGTTTCGTGAGATCTTCAGTCTCCTTCTGCTTCTTGCATTTATCTTCAGTCTCTTGCTTGTTCACGCCCGGCTGGTGGCTCAGGGCGGGCTTTTTTTCACGCAACAAAACTGGGCGCCGGTGCAGGTTGTGCATGGTATAACGGGCGGGTATGGGCTCAGCGCCCCGGCCCTGGTTATGGCCAATATGCAACACGCTATGCTCATGTCGGACGCCCGTGAGGTCCTCAGCCCCCATGCAATGAACGCGTTCCGTATCACTTCCATATTCAAAAAGAAGAAACGGCTTTTTATGCCTGCTATGCTCGCCGCCCTCTTACTCGCACTCCTGGTGGCCGGTTGGTCCAGCATGCGGGTTTTCTATTCAACCGGAGCCAACAACGTCAGTAACGGCTACGGTCCCCGAGTGCTCGCTCCCAATACATTTAAAACGGCCGAAAAGATGATAATGGAACCCGAAAGTTCTGCTGATATGCAGGCCGGAGCCGGGATTTTCGGGGCAGTATTTATGGTCGGCGTTCTGGCTGTGCGTATGCGGTTTCACTGGTGGCCCGTGCATCCCATCGGATTCCTTGTGGCAACAACCTATATGATGGGAACGATGTGGCTCTCATTTATGATAGGATGGTTTATCAAAACACTGGTTATGTACTTCGGCGGCGGACGGGGTCTGCGGCGCGCGCGTATTTTCTTCCTGGGTATCATTACGATGGAAGCCTTCTGGGTAGGAACTTGCGCCGTACTGGGCTTCTTGTTGAAACAAAAAATCGGCGGGTACATCTTCCTGCCTGGGTAATGCTTCTTGAGTTGCGCCCACGCCTTCCTGCGCTGGATTATGTGGAGGAAAGACCTCTCATCGCAGGATTTCCGCACCATTCCGTTTATAATGATTAACACCTCTTATAAAAACGCAGTATGCCAGAGTATTGAGGTGCAAAACCGTTCAACAAATGAAGGCAAGGACCGAATTAAACTGTCGGGAATGAATAAGTTCTGGAGAATATAAATGGAAAAGTTGATAACCGAGGCGCAGCGAAAAGAACTGTTTTCCAACTGGCATTCCATGGGTATATTCTTTCTGCTGTTTTTTCTCTCTGTGGCCACATTATTGGCTGATGTCAAATCTGAGAAAGATCGAGGAGATCGGATGAAATCGAGGGCTCCCAAAACCCCAGAATCTGTCAGAATATCCGAAGACGAGAAACTGGGTTTCGAGGCTTTTTGGGAACAGTACCAGGACCTGCTTGACCAGCTGGCTGCAAAAAAGTTGGCGATTGAACGAAAAGAAAATGACGTTGATGAAACCCGTGAAACGGGGAGAAAACACCACGCGGAATTGCAGAAACTTGTGAAAGAACGT
>JAGXLK010000229.1 GCA_018334735.1 Planctomycetota bacterium
CGTCTAAGAGGAATACGTTCCCTGGGTGTGCAGAAACTCGCGATCTTGCCGAATACAAAAAATCGTGTGTTCGCTTTCCGCAACTTACGGATTGTGCGTTCCAGCGACTCATTGCTTTCCAGATCATCGCCAGCCTCGTCAGTTAAAGCGGCGATCAGAGTATGCTCATATTTTTCGGGCCTGAAACGCTCGAACACAGTTTCTATCGCCGCTTGGGGATTTTCGACGCCGGTCCTATCGGGTTCCAACGCCGTGAAAGCTTCACCGAATAACAACAATTTCGAAGTGGGTTGGCAGACAATATTCGTCTCTTTTCCGTAGGTGACAACTGCCCAGTGAGTTTGCCTGCGCAGCTTATCGGGCAAGTGCTTCCCCACCTCTTCGCAGTAGTGGTCTATTTTCCGAGAGAACGCAGACACTTTAGCAGGGAGCATGCTAGGAGACCGATCCACCAGGAAGACGACGAGGGTTCTGCCCCGTGCCGCTGAATTAATGGTCACAACGGCAAACTGATCTACGCCAGAAAACTCCACAGAACGAGGGACATTTCGTTCATCTTCTCCCGACTCGGGGATTGTTTCACCCTGTCGTTCTGGCTCCTGCCGATCAACCGGATACTCCACCCTTTTCCGTTTTACGCGCATATCTCTGTCAAACGGCGCCTTGGATCGCAATTTTCTGATACGTTCTTCTACCCGTTTTCGGCTGATACGCGGAGGCGAGCGGTACCCATCGCTCCCTACAAACCGAACTTTCGCCGCAAAAAACGATCCGGTAAGGGGAGTCTGGTCCACCGCAAAAAGAGCTATGTTTTTCCGGATCGGCCGAAGGGCTTTTAAAAGACTTTTCAAATCTCCGCAGGGGACATCTGGCCGACATGTCACCCAGATGTGGGCACTTCCTACGCGCTTCCCCGCCCCCAGCCGCGAATTCCATGGAAATTCCCGCAAGACTGAGGGCTCGGCTGCTAAATTAAGGCGCTTTACTATTTCCCCGCGGGACAGTATGCACGGCCCCGCAGTCTCGCGATAGACAGTCTTTCCTTGCGGCGTGCGACAAATCGTTATCGTCAGCGCATCGCGCAGTTCCCGTCGCTCACGCCGGGTATAGGCGGGGAATTTACGGGCCGACGCTTCGGGGCCGACATCCCCGATCAGATCAATCGGTTCCGGCGAGGGATCCGTTTTAACCGTCAGGCTTTTCAGTCTCCATTTCTTTGTTTTTGTAACGCGCTCCGCCTTAATACCGACCCGTCCAGTCCCTTTACTACCAGAGATGTTGAAAGACAAATCCACCATCGTCGGCTCTTGGAAATTGTCGAATTCCCATCCCAGTATCTTTCCCGCCGCGATCGACTTTCCAAGAACCCTGGTAACACGTTCGTCGGTCTGAACCCGGAACAGAGCCTCATGGTAAACCTCATGCGATCGGATCAGCGACGTGTGCCGCCACGATACGAAATAAACAATTACGCCGACCATTAGAGTGAATGCAAGAAGCCCGGCCATCAATAGGAGCAACACCCGCCTGTCCGTCGATTCCGCTCCCTCCTCCATCATCCCAACCTCCTTGCCTGATCCGTTTTGATACCATTTGTTTGCAATCCAGGAGTTCTGCACAAGAAAGCAGTTCCCGATGCCCTTTTAAGCCTATTTTATTGCGCGTCGCCCTCTTCTGTCCAGTGCAATGTCTCAGCATACCATCGGCGTTCCGGCACACTGGACCGCAAGGGTACGGGATCCAGAAGACAAGATAAGGTAGGAAGATATGGCAAAAAAACAATGTGAAGGAGACGCAAAAAAGGAGCACGGTCAAGAAAATAAGGTGTCGAAGTAAGTCAGACGTTCTGTCGGTCCAACAGCGAGATTGTCCTGCCATCCCCCTGAGCCTTCGCCGTATAGCAAACCTCAATGCACGTAATTATGAATGGCTGGGAGTAACGCATGCTCTCCAGCCGAACGTCAATTTCATGGAACCACCTTAACCCAGCGCACCTGGTAGGCGGATAGATGGGCTCGATGAGGTCTGAGCGTCTCCTCCGTGATAATATCGCGTCCGCCCTGGCCCATCTCAATCTGCTGTTCCCGCTCCGTTACATTGTGCAGAGCGAGAATGGTTTCGTCGGTATCAGGATTGTGGCGCCTGACCGCGAAGATACCCGGGCCAAAATCGAGCACGTCCTGTTCAGCATTCGGGTGGAACGCAGATTCGCGCTGTCGCAACTCGAGCAGATGCATATACCGCCCGAAGACCCGGTGACGACGGCTATCCGGGCGGTCAAGTTCGGTCTCGAGAATGTCGCGGTCCAGTTTCTGACGGTTGATACTGCGGGCACGTCCCGTCTTCTCAACGGCTTCCAGATCGTTCCGGCTGCCGAGCAAACTCTGAACGTAAATCCCGGGGATACCCCTGAAACACAGCGGTATAGCCTGGGATACCATGAACCTGTCAATCTGTCGTTCCAGCGGCTCGTCGGCGTCCGGGTGATTGACGGCGTCGAAATAGTTGAGATTCAGCTCATAAGGGCTGATGGTTCCATCGCTGTTGCGTTTTCCGGTAACGTCCCCGTGGTGGTCGTAGGCCAGTTGCACGAGTTCCCGACGTTCTTCCTCCGAAAGCAGACCTTCGGTCGGGCGCATACCGATGCCATCGTGGGTTGCCGTAATGTTGAGATAGGTCGCATTTTCTCCAAGATCTTCCAGTCCATCGGCCCACTCGGAGAGATGTCGGGCATTTCCTTTGACCAGAGCGTGTAGAACCAGCGGTGGCATTGTGAAATTATAGATTATCTGCGACTCGTCCCCCCCCTCCCCGACATACGTCACATTCCGTTCGTGAGGCACGTTGGCTTCGGCCAGGAGCAGCACATGCGGCGCCGCCAGATCGAACACTTCCCGCATTAATTTGATCAACTCATGCGTTTGAGGAAGATGTGCACAGGACGTTCCCAATTCTTTCCAGAGATACGGAACGGCATCAAGCCGCAGAATCGAGGCGCCCTTTTTCGCGTAAAACATCAGGACATCGAGTATTTCTATCAAAACTCTCGGCTCAGCGAAATTCAGGTCGATCTGGTCACGGCTGAACGTTGTCCACAGCCATTCTTCTCCCCGCGTCGTATCATATTTATGCAGAAGTGGTTCGTCTCGGGTGCGCAGCACAGATGACGTATCGGTTTCCGTCTCGAGCCGGATGAAAAAATCCCGGTATTCGGGGTCCCCTTCGCAGAATCTTTCTGCGTAAATACTTGAGGCCGAGATGTGATTGATCACGGCATCGAAGATCAGCCGGTAATCTTCCGAGAGGCTCTCAACGTCATCCCAACTGCCCAGGTTCTCCCGCACTTTTCGATAATCAGTCACTGCAAAACCATCGTCGGAACTGTAGGGAAAGAATGGCAACAAATGCACTATGTTGATTGTTTTTCCAACCCGGTCCTGGAGGAACGCATAGAGCGTTTCCAGGGGCTCAGTCCCGTCTTCGAGAATGCTATCGGCATAGGTAATCAGGACCGAATCACGCTGATCCCACCCGCTGCGTCGCTCGGGTATTTCGGTTTTGTATCGAGCAACGAGTCCCGGCAAAATTCTCTTCAAACTCCGAGCGTCCCGTTCGTTGTACAGCTTTTCAATTCTGCGTTCCAAACGTTTCCAGATCAACTCGTCCGTATCTCGTGTCATTCTACGCTCCACCTTCTAATTTCGGCCGGGTCTAATCTCATAGCATGTACGAAACCGAGACCAAAGGAAAGCGGCGCTGTCGCGCGCGCACTCCAAAGCCAGCGCGATGCGCTGGCAAGGTGCCGTTTAGTGGTCCGGTTAGTTTTGATGTAGGATGCAGAGGTAATTTTCAACAACCGTAACATGCCCTGAGACTCCTGCGCGAAGCGCTTTCGGAGCACCGCTTTTCATTTGTTCTTCTCTGGAGGGAACCGGCCTTGAGACCGCGATGCGGCGGCTGATCACAAACCCTGGCCTCCACAAACAATCCGGGGCTCAACGACCCGGTCCACAGGCTGGAGAGCCTGTGCCACATGCGTTTCTCGACGTCTCAAAACGGGTTTCAAACATCGAGCCGGTGCCATCGACCCGGGATCGTGTCCCCTGGTAGTCAAAAAATGAGCGGACTGGACTTCAGACGGAGGCTGGAGTTCAGAACGCGGGCAGCCACCTCCAATCTCCTGTCTGACCGACGCCTCGCCCTCTGAACTTATTTTCCCTGAGACTTCCCAAGACGGTAAATACCCGGCGCAACATCATGGAAAGCACCATCGTTCCCACGCGGGACGGTTTCTCCGCGGACCAGCTCTTCCATCTCTGTAACATCAGGCAGCCGTGAATCGTCATGACACCGGAGTAGATTCTGCGCAGACGTTCTTCATGTATTTTTTACACTCTTCGGGCGTCCCGTGTTCGTAGCCGGAATGCCCCCATTCTTACTTTGAGAGTCAGCTCTCGGTTCCGCCTATTTTTCAACCGCCCAGGTTGCCCACGGCCAGGCCCCTCCATACGCCGTACGGATCTCGGAATTGCCATAGGCTTCCTGCATGCCGAAGCTATAAGGCCACACTCCCTGTTCGCCGAAAGCCAACCAGTGAGCATCGCCGGCCGTATAGCTGCACACAAATCCTCGTTTGCGGTGACATCCGTTTCTCGTATCGCCATGCGAAAAACTGTCGCCCGTATAACATTGGACTATGCCCGTGATACTGTCGATGGAATATCCGCCACCTTTATGCCCGGGGTCTCCTAATCTTCCGTGAGATGGGGAATCGTACTGGGCCAGGGTATTGTAAATATAGGTCCCCCACACTTCGCTGTTGGTCGTGCCATCGAGCGAATCGCGCATATTTTGTAAAAACTGTTTATGTGTTCTGTTTGTATCGCTATCGGGCCATTCGTAGTCGGGGCAAACAGTGATTTGCGGCTCCGCGTAACCTTCACTGGCAAGCTGTCCCACGCCCCACCAGGCGCGTGTTCGTTTCGGAGGACTATAGCCCCATCCACCCCCTTGCGCTATACACCCGCTGTTGTACGATGGACTGCATCCCGGGAAATGATCTTCCAACCCATCAGCTGCGCTCCACCCACTGCGACGGTACGCCCTGGCATAGACCCAGTTCTTGAGATTGGTCTCGGGCATTTTCCCGTGCCAATCCCCCGCATACATGCTACTGGCAAGGTAAATCTGATGGTGATTATTGAGACATAAAGTCACTCGCGCTCGAAACCGCGCATTTTCAAGGGTTGGCATCAGCATCGCCGCAAGAATTGCAATGATCGCTATGACAACCAGCAGTTCGATAAGCGTGAAGGCCCTATGGAA
>JAGXLK010000230.1 GCA_018334735.1 Planctomycetota bacterium
CTTGAACCGTACGATGGCCTTGGAATTCGGCAGATGAACGCCACCATTGAACCGGCCATTATCGGTCTTTCCAGCACCGTGAATAAGCGTCGCCTCTTTCCCCACCGGGTTGGCATTGGCCAGGGCCCCCGCCTCGTCGGCTCCTCCTCCGCTCATACCGCCGGGCCAAAGCGCCCCGCCGGCCCCATCATCCTCGGCCCCACCCACCACATCGTCCACCGACTGCGCCGCCTCTCCAGCCGCCCCGTCACAGTGGAACAGCGCCACGGCGTCGGGGCCGTGTTCGTACGGCCGCCAGTAGATCGAACGGTTGGCGGCGTTGAGGGAGGTGGCGAAAACATACAAAAATAGGGTCGACAACAGCAGCGATGTTAGACGTTTTTGGGATTGCTCCATTTTGTGCTTGCTCTTGATGAATTGGGTGGACTCAGAACTCCTGATCCGGTAAGGGATGCCTACGTTAGTACAGTGTGCGTAAATCGCCACTCAGAAAAGTTATTCATCAAGTGGGCCGGATATTCTTCAGTTCAGATCGTTGGAAAATGACTTGATACCTTTTTGTGCTGCTTGGAGCGGAAACAGCCTCAAAATAAGACATTGTGTTTGGTACAATCGGTTCCTGTCCACCACTGGGCTTGCCCGCCTCGGGCGTGGCTTGTCCCAGTGGGAATCATGACTGACTACAAGATACGCATATATTAATACTATATTCACCATGGGGTTTATCCCCATGGAGGGCATGACTCCCGAATATAGAGCCCTATAGCGCTGTATGGCTGAGCAATAATGGGATCGTGACGCGCCACTGGGACAGGCCCAGTGGAGTCTATTATTATAATATATGCTATAGCTTGTAGTCAGTCATACAAGCCACGGGCGCATGGCCCGTGGAGGATGCTCCCGCCTGACCTTGCGAATCATGTTCCATGTCATGTTGGTCTTTTGAGCCCATCGCATTTTCCAACGGATCAAGAGCTCTGGGGCTGAGATATAAGGCCCTTTCAGGGCGGCTCCGCATAGTTCACTCCCTTCTTCCCGAGACGCGGCTCAATTTAATGGGAATTTTGTGCAGATTGCTGCTCTTCGACATTCTCGCTGGGTGCTCTCAAACGGCCCCCCGAACCTGCAAAGCACACTCCAACCAATCATCGATCGCCTTCAATTCCCGCTCGAGGTTATCGATTACATGGAGTCCGTCAGCCCGGACTGTGTAAGCAGTGCCCTGGCAGGCGCTACGAATTCGCTCCAGGTGTTTCCTCTGATGCCCGGCCTCCAGTCGCTGGACATCCCGCAGAGGATCAAGGCAAACTTCCAGGGGATGATCGCCCCCCATCAGCCGAACGACCTCTTCGATGTCGGCCCAGGGTGAGACGTGGAACATGTCCAGATCCGGTATACGATCGATCAGCGGGCAAAAATCGGTGGTATCGCCACAGGAATGCCAGTAAGCAATACCGCCCTGGAATTCCGAGAGTTCAATTTCAGTGGGCAGGATAAACTGCTCGTAGAGTCGCGGCGCGAACAGTTCCCCATTAACTTCGTCATTATAGAGATCCCCCGGTTCGAGCTCCTCCCCCAGGAATTCAACCCGATCTTTGAGCCACTCTTTGCGACATTCAGTTACAAATTCAAGCTGGTTATGCGCGAATTCCCGGTCGACGAGCATATCCGTCAGGAACCCTTCGGTTCCTCGAAGGTGGGTGCAGATACTGAAAGGGCTCCGGCCCCAATCGGGAAACTCAACAGAAAAATCGTCATCGAGCAGCTCACCGATCTCTTCGTAAAATCGATGGGCCAGGGGCATCAGTCCGCTTTCCCAGAAATCCGGTTTTTGCAGAGCTTTCAAATCCTCGGCTTCTTTCAGCAACGCTGTCTTCGAAATCCACGGGCTGACGTCTTCCTGGTAGATCGTTTCAATGCCGAAAAGACTGACCTCAAAGGTCACCCCAAGCCAGATCGTTATATCGCGCCCGATGCATGTATTCTCATCCCATCGGTCGAATCGCCAGAGCGCCATTTCGAGGTTTCGACGGAGGTATTCGCGGGGCTCCGTGTAAAAACGCTTGACGCTAAAATCGAGGATTTTGGCCCACATCGGCACTTCCGGTTCGATCGTAACCGGGAAAGTATCGCCGGGCGCCGGGCGCCCGCGCCAGTGATCCTGTCCGACACTTGGCTTGCCACCCCACAGTTCCAGATTTCGCCGGTTCTTATCGCTCTCTTCGGCCTCTCGGATGCGATCCATCAAACGCGATATCGTGTCTTGATCCGTGGTGTCGCTATCATTCATCGCATTTCTCTCTGTAACTGAAAAAGTCGGCGGAAGAGTGGGAATCCACCCAATCAATCGCTGCAAATGCAGGCATTTTTTCGCGCACGGCATCTGGGACATGTCTCAACGTTTTGTGTTGCCGGAAAACCTTTGGCCTCACCGGGCCCCAGAACCATGAATTCGCTCGAATACGCCTTCCCCCCGAGATAGGCCTTCACTTCCACTATATTTCGGTCCGCAACTTCAGACGGCATGAGCAGAAAACGTTTTTCATAGGAGGTCTGTTCTTCATCGACAAGTTCCCAGGCCTCCGGCAGAACCAGCTCGACTTCAGCGTCGGCGGGGGCCATGTCCTGTTGACACTCAACCGAAAGAATGCGTGACACACCCGGACGGAACACGGGTTCTCCGTTGTAATAGAGGACGATCTGGAGATCTTCTTCCCGGGCGAATGCCGAACGGACATCCTGCCGCAGACACGCCAGGGCATCGTCATTGCGTCGCAGCCACCCGATAAGGTCGTTTGGAAGAATCATTTGGTCGCCGAGGGAAACCATAGCTTCTCTCGTCTCAGCCATTTGTTCCGCCACCGCGAGGGTGCGTTCCGTAAAGTCTTCGATTGTGTCCGGCGCATTACAGTCGCCTGTAAACTTATGAAGGGCAATTCCTTCCCCGATCGGATCGATCCATTTTACAGGAATATACTCCGTCCCCCCGATAATACCCAGAACTGAACCCAGAGTGGCCCCGGTGCAGTCGGTATCGTAACCGCAGTTGACAGCTTTGCAGAGCTGATCCCCAAAATCCTCCCCGTAAAGCCAGCCCAGAACAGTAAACCCGTGGTTCACCGCAGCGTCACAGGGTTGGACGTGACCGAAAACGCGTTCGAGGCGTTCACGGGCGTCCGACCAGCAAATTCCGTTCTCGTAACACCAGACGGCTTCCCGTATCGATCGAGCGATCCGGCAGGCGGGTGGGACCATGGCAAGCCCGATACGAATAAGCTCTTCCGGATCATCCAGGACAAACGCCGCACTTTCCACAGCCGCCCAGAACATCTCCCCGTTCATACCCTCGCCACCGGCATGATCCATGGCACTGTCCATCCAGGCCATGGCTGCGGCTCGCTGGGGATCGGCCGGACAAATGCACGCCCAAATTTCGCTCCGAATTGGTGACCCCATTTCATCGACAAAATAGTTCTCAAACCAGCCCGAAACGGGTGGCTGCAATCCCCGCTCTAAGTTGCGCATGCAAAAGCCGTATTCGTTCCAGGGGTATGCTGCCAGATAGCGCTGCCAGTACTCGGCAAAATCTCCAAGGCAGATATCCGGTCCCCTATCTTCCAGCATTTTGAGCCATACAAGCTGAAAATCCAGATCATCGTTCGGCTGCGGTTCATCGGGGACAGGATCGTAAAAATTCAGATCGTGAACATGTTTCTGTCCCTCCCAAGGCCCGCCAAGCGTTCCCCCAATGTTTTTCCCGAGCCAGCAGGCGTAAACCTTGTCGCGGTACATATTTTCCTCAATAATAACGTCCATAATTTTTCCTTTCAGACTGCTTGCACACATTTCTTTTGAACCGGCAGGAGGCTATTGGTTCACGACGGGAAATTGACCATTGTTTTGATCGCTTTATCCGGATTCTCGTGGGAAAATTTCAGTGCTTCCTGCACGTTGGGAAATTCAAATCGGTCAGTGATTAACGGTCTCGGATCAACTTTCCCCTGCGCGATCAAACTTATCGCCATCGGGTAACAATTCGCGTAACGGAACACGGTATAAAACTTCTGCTCTTTGACCTGCCCGGCTGTGATCGGAATTTCCACTCGATCGTCGCCCATACCGACCCAGACTACACGAGAACCCCGATCTCCCAGTAAGATGCTTTGCTCGATAGCAGATGCGGCTCCGCTGCATTCAAAAACCACGTCCGCCCATTCCTTGTATTCGTCCAGCGCACTCTCCTGGCGCGGATCAATAGCTTCGATGGCTCCCATTTGAAGAGCGGTATTCCGTCGTAGCTCCACAGGATCCGAAACCAGTATTTCTTCAGCCCCTATCGCCGAAGCTACCGCCACGTGAAACAAACCGACCGGCCCGGCTCCGGATACCGCAACTTTTTCCCCGGGCTCCAGACCGCAGAGACGACTCGAGTGGCAGGCAACCGCCATAGGCTCAACAGTGCTTCCTTCTTCGCAACTTACACCTTCCGGGAGAGGAAAGGCAAAATCTTCCGGCGAAGTTACGTATTCACAAAATGCGCCGTCAACCGGCGGGGTGGCCATGAACTGCACATCCGGACATAAATTGTAGCGTCCGCTCAGACAATACTTGCAGTGTCGGCAAGGAATACCGGGTTCCAACGCAACCCGCTGACCCTCCTTCAGATTCTTTACGCCCTCTCCACATTCAACAATCGTCCCGGCGGATTCGTGCCCGAGGATGAGTGGTTCTTCGACAACAAAATCTCCGATTCGGCCCTCAACGTAGTAATGAACGTCGGAGCCACAAACTCCAACGGCATCGATTTTTACCAGCACTTCGTCCGCTTTCGGATGAGGACGGGCCACTTCACGCACCGACATTTGCGTCGGTTCGTCCAGATAGACGGCCATCATTGTCTGCTCATTCATAGCACTCTCCTGAAACTCATCGGCTGGATTTCCCCTGACGGTTTCAAGAACGATGTTAGACTCCGGCCCCGCCAAAATCAAACGGCCGCGATCGGGGAGAAGGGACCTAAGGGACTTAACGGACCTGGGGGACTCACAATAGTGAGACAAACCCCACAATTCGATAGTCCCTTCCGTCCCTTAGCTCATCCGCCGCGAAAAGTCGCGATCGCACTCAGAAAGGTTTTTGCGTACTGCCTGCACTTTTTTTTACCGACCCCTTTGATCTGCAGAAATTCTTCTTTCGTCTCCGGTTTACGCCCGGCCATCTCTCGCAGACTCGCGTCATTGAAAATAATATAAGCAGGGACTCTCCGGTTATCGGCCAGTTTTTTGCGCAGTTCACGCAGATGTTCGAAAAGTTCCCCGTC
>JAGXLK010000231.1 GCA_018334735.1 Planctomycetota bacterium
GAAGAGAGATAAAAGCAACAGAAATCGAAGACCGGGAGCAATTGATTGAACTGCTGCAAATGGCACTCACACTTCACCGAGCCCTCCCCGAAAAAGGCTTTTCCTCGTTGCGGGCACTGAAACGCCTGGCATACTACCATGCGGTCTCTCGTGCCTTCGGAACAGTAACGTTTCTGAGAAACGTATACCGCCACCTCACGGACAGTGAACCCGAAATCCCGGACGAAGTGCCGGGAGAATGGGTGCGCGAGATTGGGCTCCCCCCTTTCCCACACCATCCGAAGAGCAGTTCCTGATGCCCAATTTTTGGACCGCGTACCTCTCCCCGGAAATTGCAACCAATGCAACCGCGTTCTGAACTCCAGCCTCCGGCTGAAGTCCAGTCCGCTCTGCTTCCGTCCCTGGAAACAACGCAAGCGCCCATGTCCCCTTGCGTAAGCGTTAAGCCTACTACAGTCCGTCATTGCGAGGAGCGACAGCGACGAAGCAATCTCGTCGTTTTCCCAGCCCAACAGCAAGATTGCCGCGGATGCCTCCGGCATCCTCGCAATGACCTTTTCACCGGCACTGCGGGAAACGTTAAACGTGTACCACCTTGCGTGAGAGGAGGCAGAGATTGAGTGGGCCAGCCATCGGAACGCCATACATCCCCGCCCCCTCCCGGCTTGTCCGGGGGGTGAAGAAGATTTTAAGTGAGAAAATGGCCGAATTGGCTTCCCCCCTTGCACTCGACCACCCAGTTCGCTATATTTGGTCCCCTTCAAAAAACACCGTTCGCTCATCGCTCATTTTTCCCTCCCCCGGAGAACGCGATCATGTTCTCGATTGTTTTTCTGCTCAGTTCCGCCGTGCTTTTTTATCTCCTCACATCATCTTTCGCCGCAAACGGACTCCGTCTCCCGAACGTCTTTGGAGACGGCATGGTCCTGCAACGTGGACAGGATCTGCCGGTCTGGGGCGAAGCGGCTCCCGGGCAAGAAGTTGAAGTCTCCCTCTGCGGGCAAAAAAGAACCACCGAAACCGATGCGAACGGCAAGTGGTCTCTGACCCTGAACCCGTTGCCGGCCGGCGGCCCGCACGAAATGGTTGTGCGGGGCGGCGAAATCGTACGTTTCAAAAACGTGCTGATCGGAGAAGTCTGGATCTGCTCCGGGCAGTCCAATATGGGCTGGCCGCTCGAAGCAATCATCAACGCCCGGCAAGAGATCGCGCGAGCCGATCTGCCCGATGTGCGATTGTTGCCGGTACCTCAGGTCACTGCCGACGAAGCGCAGTTTGATGTTGATTGCGCCTGGTCGGTCTGCAAGCCCGAATCCGCCCGCACGTTCTCAGCCGTCGGCTACCTCTTTGGCCGTACACTCCACCAGAAACTCGATGTGCCTGTCGGTCTGATCGACAGCTCGTGGGGAGGGACAACGGCGGAGGCGTGGACCAGTCGCAAGACGCTTGAGTCTGACCCCGATTTCCGCCCGGTTCTCGAACGCTGGGATAAAACGCTTGCCGCTTATCCCGAGGCGCAAAAAGAGCACGAGAAAAAACGGCAGTTGTGGGAACAGGCCTGCGAAAAAGCGCGGGAGCAGGGCAAACCTCTACCTCCCGCTCCGCCAGCACCTCCGGGTCCCGAAAGTCCCCATCCTTCCGCGCTTTACAATGCCATGCTGGCGCCGATTTTTCCCTACGGCATCCGTGGAGCTATCTGGTATCAGGGCGAATCCAACGGCGACCGCGGTTACCAGTATCGCAAACTGCTCCCGGCGATGATCCAGGACTGGCGCGCGGCCTGGGGACAGGGCGATTTCCCGTTCCACTATGTTCAGTTGCCAAACTACCTCGAAGTGAATGACGGGCCGGTCGAGAGCGAATGGGCCGAAGTCCGCGAAGCTCAGCTGATGACACTGGATCTTCCGAACACAGAGATGGCCGTCACGATCGACCTGGGCGAGGCCGACGACCTTCATCCCCCGAACAAACTCCCCGTCGCCGAGCGCCTGGCGCGCACGGCTCTCTCGAAAGTCTACGGTCGCCCGATCGTCGCCACCGGCCCGATCTACAACTCGATGTCGATCGAAGGGGCGCAAATCCGGATTGGGTTCCGTCGCACGGGTTCGGGCCTGACAAGCCGCGGTGGCGGCCCGTTGAAGACTTTCACGATCGCCGGCGAAAACCAAAATTTCGTCAACGCCGAAGCTTGCATTGAGGGCGAGACGGTAGTCGTATCGAGCAGAAAGGTGGATGACCCGGTCGCCGTGCGATACGCCTGGGCCGACAACCCGCCCTGCAACCTCTACAACCGTGAAGGGCTCCCTGCCACCCCCTTCCGCACCGACGACTGGCCGGGCGTGTCGGTGGAACGCCTTTGAAAACGTTTTGTAGAGCAGCACCGAACGCATTGACTCCCGGGGACGCGATATGGGGACTGCAAACCCAAAAGTGGTTTGGAGGGGAAGGGTTTTCAAACACCGAATCGATGTGCCTGAGTCCGCAGCCCGTCCCCTGGTCGTCAACACATCCGGGTCGACGACCCGGTCCACAGGCTGGAGCCTCCTCCGCGCAAGGTTAAGGAGCCCAGGGAGGACTGTGCTCCATGCGCCTGTAGCCGAACCAGCACGCTCTGCATCAGCCCTGCCGGGCCTTCTATCGGGCCAAAAAACGCACCCCTGATTTCTAGTCCAGCCGGTACGATGCGCAGTGTGCGATCACGCCGAATCCCTATTGGTTGACAACACAATCTAAGGTACAATAGAGGGAACTTACTTGTGATGCGGTAAAAGCAGTTGGATGACTTTTGAAGCGGGTGAAGGCGCGAGCTTTGACCTTTTTGACCAACGATCCCTGTGCAAAGGAGCAAGTTATGCAATCTTTGCGTCTGGCCGATGCGATCGCTTTCGCAATGGAAATGGAGAAAAACGGCAATACGTTCTATGCAAACTGCCGGAAAGAGGCGCGAGATAAAAAAGTCGCGGAAATTTTCTCCTTCCTCCAAAGAGAAGAAGAAAAACACTTTGCCGCGTTCGAAAAGATGAAAAACCAGATTGAAGATGACCAGCCCGGTGACGCGGATGCAGAACGCGTTTCAAAACTCCTGAACGCCTACGCTGAGAGTTTCCTGCCGGGCCAGGAACAGATGAGCAAGAAATCTCTTCGCAAAGTGGGACCACTCGAAGCGATAGGTTTTGCGGTTCAACTTGAGGAAAACTCGATTGAATATTACCAGAAACTCAGAACCATCGTTCCGCAGGAACATGCTGCCACCATCGATGAGATAATCAAGGCAGAAGAAGGTCATCGCGACAAACTCGAACGATTCAAAGAACGCCTGCAGGGGTAGTTTGTCGCAAAACTGAGGGACTCAAAACTCCGCCAGCATACGGAGTTCGTCCAACCTGGCGTCTTTCAGCTGCGGCACATATTTTTCGGCTTTCTGATCCGGGAGATTCGCAAAGAATTCGTAAGCAAAAGGCAGGACCTCGCGTTTTTCAGTCTCCGTCATGAACTCCACAAGGTTCTGCATCTCGCCTTCACTCAGTGACGTAAGAGATTCTTCGAAGAAGTTGATGTCGAACTTAACCTGCCGTTCGACCCGCCTCAGTTCGCGGTAATCGGCCATCAGTTTCTTGCGCTGCTCGCGCGTTAGTTTGAACGATACCCCGCCCCAGAGCGTGCTCTCAAGACTCCGCCGTCCGCATTTGAGGTGGATCTTGTGGGTCATCTCTTTGCCATATAATTTCAGTCCCGGCTCGATAATCTGCTCCGACCCGGAACGTTTAAGGGCTGCCGCAGCCAGCAGCTTCTCGGATCCCCCCTTCAGATACCGGCGCAGGGCCGGACGCGATTCCGCCACACCGAGCCGCCCCAGACCGACCAAAGCCTGCCGCACCACCCGCGGTTCGCCGTCCTGCAGTCCTTTCTCCAGCAACTCCCGATATTCGGGATCGCCGGCCCGGCCGAGAATCTGGTACCCGGCTTCCCGAATAAACCAGTGCTCGGACGAAATCAGTTTCTTGCCGAGCGGCGCAAAATCCTTGTTGAAGTACGGCGCCGCATCATCGACGATCTGTTTTAACAAATCCAGATCCTCAATCTTATCCACGTTGCCAACGGCCGTCTCGAGCATGACTTTCGCACTCTCCGCATCCACCACGTTTACCCGGGCCTGTTTGACCTTTTTAGTGAAAGCTGCCGAATCCAGATCGAACGCTTCCATCATCAGGTCCATGGGCTGCGGCTTGCTTTTATCCGCAGTCCGTTTCTTTCCGCCGGTTTTGTCTTCCTCCTGCCATCCCTCGGCCGCCCACCTGACGCAGGCACTGAGAACCCGCGGCCACTGCGGCCATTCCCAGTACGGCGTCACGTCATCAGGTCTCCCTCCATGAGGGTTGATCAGCATCGTAACCACACGGCCTTCCCCGTATCGACTCGCCACAATCGCCGGGTGATCTCCCGCTCGCACCAATACCCGCGCTTGATCGTCAATGTCCGAAGTATCAACAACGAAAGTCACGGGCGGTTTTGACAAATCCACCATGCCCTCGAAGAACGTTTTATCAACCGGTCTTAAAGGTAATCCCTTATCATCCCGCTGGATATCAGCGTAGTTTTTGATCCGAACGGGCAGGATTTCTTCGATGAAGGTGTTGTGGTCGGCTCCGAGCGACAGATTGAAATAGCCGCCGAAATAAACCAACCCGCCCCCATTTCGCACAAAATCAGCGATCTTCACCCGGCGCGTGCTGCCGAGGTAGAAGGAGTGCACGTCGTCGAGCACAACCACGTCGTAGGCGAGCAGACGCTCGTAGCTGTCGGGAAATTCGTCCATGCATCCGCGGGTTCTGTTGAGCTTGAAGCCGACGTAATCGACCCACGATGGGTCGTATCGTCCCCCGCCCAGCAGTCCCACCGCGCTTCCCACCGGATTCAGCCAGCTGAAAGCCCCCCGGGCATGATGCACGTCAAGCTCGCCGTTGCGCCGAAGAACTATCTCCTCCGGTCTTTCCATCTTCTCGGCCCGCTTTGCATCGACGTTCTCATGGCGTTCGTAGTCCCGGTAATAGGGCACTTTTTTCTTCTTTTTAGGCTTTTTGGCAGTTTTTGTCTTGCGTTTTTCGCGACGTTTCTCAAGATACTCTCGCGCGTCTTTGACGGGCGTCGTCACCGGGAAATCGGGCTCGGCATCGGCATCATATTCCAGCATGACAATGCTCCACGTCCGCAGCCGGGGCACGGTTACGACATGGCTCCCGTCTCGTCGCTGCGTCTCAAGTTGATGGTGTCCCTCGACGAGATCCGGCGATATGTGCGCGGCGCGGGTCAATTTT
>JAGXLK010000232.1 GCA_018334735.1 Planctomycetota bacterium
TTCAAATTCCGGGGCGCTATGAAGCATTTAGTGGTGGAACCTCCAAGTTTTTCTACCAACCACTTCACGGCTGCGGGGATCCTCCCGCGGCTTTCGGCCTGAAGCACGAGTTCGCTCCCCTTCCCCCGCACAACATTCTGTTCAACATGCCAGAAGGTCCCCGTATTTTCTGCAACTCGGAAAAGCGCCCCTTGAACCCGCATCCGGCCTTGCAAGTTGACCGTTCTGGTTTCGAATCCTTCAGACGGAAAAGAAATGTCAATATCGACTTGTTCCGCGAGAAGATCCGCCGCTTTCGGGGCGGGTGCATCCTGCAAGTTCAGGGCCACGTTTGTGCTCAATCGCTCCATCAACTCCCGCCGGAACTTTTCGGACGTTCGGGAGTTGGTTTTGCCAGAAAACCAAACTCTCGCAGGCACCCCTACAACCACTTTTTTCTCGCCGATACCCGTCCACGCCAGATCCATATCACGACAGAGTCGGCTCAGCAGTTCGCGGACCGTGCCCTGAGCATTGAGCGTCACTTTTCTGTCTTCAATCGATTTCCCGTTCAGAAGCTTCACCTGCACCTTACCCCCCATCTGTTGGGAGAACCACCCTGTCACTTTTTTAAGGGATGTGTCTTCAAAGGTTGCCTGGATTTCGCGTCCGAGAGTTTCTTGCAGTTTCGCTTTGATCTCTCCCGCACGGGGCTCGTGAAATTCCTGCGGTTGTTCCACAAAAAAGATGGCGCTTCCGGGTGAGACCGAGATTTTAACGAAACTCGGTTTGGGCAGATCTCTTCGCCAGGGCATAAGAAAACGCTTGCCCATGAGCCCAAACTCGTAACTCTGGGGGAGAAAAAACACGGCGTAGACAATTCCAAGGAAAAGACAGCCCCGGAAAAGGTTGCGTGCTTTCCGATCGGTAACGAGCGATGCCGGAGCCAATCCGCCGCTCTGTGCGATTGCGGAATTTTTCAGATCGTCCAGCAGTTTTTCGCCCACCTCGTCCTGAACCGACTCATCGGTATGTCGCAGGATATCCTCAAGCGATACAAATCTCTCCTCCACCTCCGGGGGAAGTTTGCTCTCCAGTTCGTACGCTATTTGCCGTGGGCTCGGTTTCCGAATGAAAAAACGGATAAGAGAAACGGTCCCGTACGTTCCTGAGGCACAGAAAGTGCCGATGACCAGCGCCATGCGGGTATTCCAGGATAAGAATGCAAATCGGTCGATGTGCATTGTCACCAGGGCCAGAAGGCCCAAAACCAACAGCGTGCCCATCACCACACGTGCGAAAGAAAACAGACGTTTACGCCTGTGGTATTGTTTCAGGCGCCGTCCGACCGATTTCGGCAGATGGTCAACATGAAATCCCATGTGGATTCCTCGTTAAACGAGTCCAACAAGTTTACGCCAAACCCATTCGATCGTCAGCAGAAGTCCGGCAAAAAGCAATATCAATGGCAGATCCCACAGCTGCCAGATCCGTTCGTTCGTCTCAACCCGTTCCTTTGGTTGGAGGCCGGCCAGGAAATGTTCGAACTCAACCAAAGGCCGGCAGACGCCGCCCGTTTCGTCCGCCAGCCTTTGCAGGAACTCTTTGTTCATCGCAAGGTAGGACAGTTCATCGTATCGTTCAGTCACCACCACCTCTGGACTGGCAATTTCAGGCTGGCCTCGGAGTCGAAACAGGAGATTTCGTGCCGGGACCGGATCGAATACGGCGCGCGCCAGACCCGAACCAGTGGAAAACGTCCGGGCCCGGGCCCGGGCAACGACCTCATCGCCGTCGACGGCTTCGATCTCGTTATTCTCGCCGGCATTACCCACCCAGACCTGCATTCCATCCCTTCGAAGGCCTCTCCGCTCGTCGAGGAACAGTCCTGGTTCCTCTTCAGGCACGGGTGGCCCGCCTTCGATGGCCCAACTCACCAATCCCACGTAGAGCCTGGAATGCGCGCCGAGGATCGTCGGATTGAGCGCTTTCCAAAGCTTTTCGTTTCCAATCAGAAACACCTTTCCTTTACCCACCAGTCGGGTGGCAACAACAGGAGCTGCACTTCCGACTCTTTCAAGCATGGAGAGCGAATTGGATGCCAGTAGATCTTCAGGGGACGTTTTACCGCGGGCAAGTGTAGCTGCCAGCTGCCGCGTCGTCGGGTGGAACACTCCCGCTGGTCCAACTTTGAGCCCTTTGGGGGAGCTCCAATCCCAGTTGGTCGACGGTTCTTCCGGGGTTTCTTCTCGCACCGGCAGCAGAACCTCCTCCAGGTCCGGTGGCAGGACGCGAGATCCGCCCTCTGTCCGATACACATCAGGACTCAACAGACCGACTGTTCCGCCGTTCTCCCGGACGTACTCCGCCAGGTTTTCCCATTCTTGATCGGTCAACATTTGGCGGCTTTTCTGTCCGAGCAGGACGAGATCATACATCGCCAGAGTGGCTTCATCTTCCGGCCAGGAGCCCTTTCGCACTCCTCGCGGAACTTTTCCGCCTTTTTGCACGACTGCGATGATCGAATTCAGTTCCACATAATCGAGCCTGCGCAGGATGTTGAGGGCAAAGCGTGTTTCCCATCGCGGTTTCCAATCCAGCAGAAGAACCCTGATTTTTTCTGATCGGACGTGGAGTGCAAAATCCATGCGATTGTTGCGAACCGGGAACGATTCGCCGCCCGGGCCTTCGGCCTCCACAGTGTAGCGGAAGACACCGGCCTCCGACGGTTTGAATGGCAGTTCCACTGTTTCCACTGGTTCCATGCCCAGTGTGATCGTCCGCGAACTGACCTGGTCCTGCCCCCGGCGAACTCGAAATTCAACTTTTCGAGGCTCTTTGAAAGACGCTTTCACACGCACCTTCACACGCGCCTCAACATCGGTCACAGCGAAGGGCGGCGAGATAACCTCCAGCACGGCGAGGTCAATCGGTTCGCGGGTGCTCCCGATCGTGCCGGTATAAATTGGGACGTCTCGCCGGGAATATTCTTGCACAACATTTTCGATCGAACCTTTTCCGAGATGGCGGCCGTCCGAGAACAGAATTACGCCGGAAAGCGGGAATTTGCTGTCTTTCCGAACCGCAGCCTCAAGCGTCCCGAGAATATCGGTGCGCCCACGCTGGGTCTCCAGATTCCGGGGAGCAAAAGATTCAGCGTCAACTGTGTCCTCGCCCATAAGCCGGACGAATTTCAGGCCCTGCCCGGACGCAAACTTTTCAGCCATTTCCGGGACTCTGGCCAGGACTTTCTTCAATACATCAAGGCGTGGTGTGGATCGAATCTTTTTGACCCGCTCACGGAGGGCTTCGGGGCCATTTTCCAGACGTTCACGGTCAATCTCCCCCTGGATTTCCAAAAGTTCTTCAACAAGGTCTCCGGCAGCCGAATAATACGATTCGAAGACCGATCTTCCGGGGTGCTCACTTCCCTGGAAAAACCGGGACAGATCTTCCCGTAACTCCGAGATCAGCTCCTGGAGCTCAATCTTCCGTTCGGAATCAGCGGTCGAGAGCAACTTCTCGGCATCCACAAGCGGTTTGCGCACCCGTTTCTGGGTCTCCTCCGCCTCTCGCCAGAACGCGTCTTTATTCCTATCGGCTTCAGCGGAGTACCGCTCGAATTTCTTGAGGCGAATAACGGCCTGTCCGATGAGCGAAGCGCCCTGGTGATAGAGGGCGCCGCGTTCCTCCACCCCGCTGACACTGCGGGCCAGGTAGAGCGCTTCACCAATATCCATGGCGTTGTCGGACGTCGAGATACTCTCCGAATCGTCCACAGCGACCAGAATTCGTCCTGGATATTCCAGGACGCGGCGGTGGACCAGGTTGGGTCGGAACAGAAGCACCAGCAGGCCGGCGAGCAGAACACCACGGATCGCGAGCAGGCCTGCTGCGGTACCCCTTCCGACTCCTTCCACCTGCTTTTTGTAAAGGTACCACCCCAGGGCGAGCAAAATCGGCAGGGCCACGACGAGCCACAACGGCGAAAACGGGCCCGTGAATCGCAAAACAAACTGGGTGGTTTCTCTGGCTTGCACTCTATAGCCTCACACAAATCTTCGTTCAACGAACATTTCGCCGACCAGCAGCAACAGAAGCGCCGCTACGACCCAATGGTGCCATTCCGATCCGCGACTTTTTTCTTTCAGAATCTCTTCCAGCTCAGCCCAGCCACTGACCTCGGCGACGTTGGGGGATTTTTCCAATGCGGAGCGGAGCTGCGGGTCCATCGCCCGCAGATCAGAATCATCCCGCGGTCCCTGAACTCCGTACCACACGCGCGATGTGCCGCCCTGGCGGACCTGAAGGATTGAGGACGAACCGCTGTGTTGAACCGACCCAACCACCACTTCAGTGGAGCCATCGCGCTCGACAGGCTCAAGCGGGACGGGTCGCCCGTCTTCCCGGTGATAGGTAACAGCCCGGAGATTTTCCGGATCTTCCAAAAGCAACTTCAGATCCTCTCCTGTGCTCACCGTCCGAGGGTACACCGTTCCGGCGGCAGCCGCATCAAAAAGACGATAAACCAGGGGAAGGTAAAACTCGCGCACAACCAGGTTACTGCTGCGTCCACTCAGGCCGGCTGTCAGAAGCACAACTCGACCCACGCCCTTCCGCCGGGCCACGGCAAAAGGCGATTGGTCGTCATATTCCATCAGGACGGCTGCGTTTTCGTCAAGCGCAGCCATTTCATGCCACGCATAGATCTTTGCATCAGAAACATCGCCCTGGTCGGTGGTCTCAAAAATGCGGAAAGCCGACGAGTTGAACCGAGCCCGTGACAAGGACCGGAACGTATCTCCTCCAAGGCTCTCGGCACGCAGTTTTCCGAGCTGGCCCGGTAACAGCCCGCTCTGGCCGAAGGCTTCGTTCCAGCGGTCCTTCTCGACCCTCTCGCCCGCCGACAGCACGAGTCCTCCTCCGCGGTTCACCCATTGGCTGAGCCGTTCCGCGAGTTCCTTCGAAACCGTCTTTCCCCCGTCAAGGAAAACAATATCACTATTTTTCAGTTCTTCCGGGGGGCATTCGCCCGGGCACAGCGTAAACTTGAGGGGGCCCATGCGAAAGATGCGCTCACCGTCCTTTTTGATCTCCTGTATTTGCTTCGCGATTTCCAGGAAACTCCACGCCGATTCGAACTTGCCCGTCACGTCTTTGTCGCGCAAAACCAGGACGGAAATCTCTTCCCGCACCTGGATACCCGCGCTCATCCGGTTATCGAAAGCAAGCGCGTCTTTGCCCAGTCGGGCCGTCAGAACGTGGGATCCGGGCGTCTTGAGCTTCACGTCGATGTGCAGCCATCGGGTCTGGCCGGGTAGCA
>JAGXLK010000233.1 GCA_018334735.1 Planctomycetota bacterium
CGTAAAACTGAAGCCAGTTTTTGAGCGGTGCTATTCAAACCGTTAACAAAACGCTGGGCTGGAGCCATCAAACAGCTGATCGTCTGAGACAACAGCGTTTCTCTATCGGGCAAGTCGGCCAGCTTTTCAACCTCTTCGGGCCCGATAACCTGCCCTTCCGCATAGCCTCCAAGGACAGTCAACGTGGGAGCCTGTTCACTCGCGCTGTCCACCGCCTTCGCAGCCTCCACAGGGTTTTCGCCGGTAACAAAAGCAGCCGGACCGTTTAAAACATCCCTTAAACCCGGGACATCGATAGCATCAAGGGCAAGATACATAAGTCGGTTCCGGACAACCATCATCCGCGCGTTTCTTTCCGCCAGTGCGGCACGCATTTCGTTCGATTGATTGGCGTCAATACCTCGGAACCCCACCACAACACATCCATGTTGTTCTATATCCTCGAAACGTGAGGCAAATTCCGAAACCATCATTTCTTTCAGTTTCCGCGACATTTCACACTTCCTGACAACGATTTTTGTATTATATCTGCACTTTTATTCCAGGCGACATCGTTGAACTCAAAACCACATTACGGAAAAAACGTCCTTTCAATCCCGTCGGCCGTTTTTGCAGCAGATGCTCAAGGACCGTTTGAACGTTTTCCATCAATTCTTCCTTGCTGAAAGACATTTTTCCGACCGGAGTGTGGATATTAGCACCTTCGTCGTTGCGCAACTCCACTTTCCCGGCCTTAAATTCCTTAACAGCCTCGCCGATATCCTCTCTTACGGTTCCGTTCTTGGGAGTCGGCATGAGCCCTTGCGGGCCAAGATACCGACCGAGGCGCCCGATTTTGCTCATCATACTGGGAGTGGCCAGTGCCACATCAAAGTCCATCCATCCATCTTCCACTCGTTCGATCAATTCGTCAGACCCCACCTCCTCAGCTCCCGCCTCAAGGGCTTTCTCGGCATTATTACCGTCCGCAAAAACCGCCACTTTGAGACTTCGCCCCGTTCCATTGGGAAGGGACAAAGACGTGCGAATTTGCTGGTCGCTCTGGCGCGGGTCGATCCCAAGTTGAACATGGAGCTCAACCGTTTCGTCGAACTGGGCGCTCCGGATCGACTTCAAAATATCAATCGCTTCGCCCACGGGATAAACGGCACTCTTATCAATCTGGGCGCAAGCTTCCTGGTAACGACGACTTCTTTTTGCCATGATTCAATCCGGGGTAAAACGGCTCTCTTGACAGCTATTCAGTTTCAACAAGCTCTTCTTCCTCTTCCTCTTTATCCTGCTCTTGTTCTTGTTCTTCTCCCTCAGCCATAACCTCAATCCCACAGCTACGGGCAGTCCCCTTAACTATGTTTTTCGCAGCCTCAAGATCCCTCGCATTCAGATCTTCCATTTTCTCCTGGGCAATTTCTTCCACCTGTTCTTCAGTGAGACTCCCAACAACTTCTTTTCCGGCTTCCCCCGCTCCTTTAGCAACTTCGGCTGTCCGCTTGATCAAATAGGAAACCGGAGGTTTTTTTACATCAAATTCGAACGAACCATCGCCGTAAATCCGCACCACTACAGGTAGCGGGATGCCCATTTGGTCGCTGGTCTGCTCATTAAATTCGCTAATGAACTGACCGATATTGACTCGATGCTGACTCAACGCGGGCCCGAGCGGCGGAGCAGGATTGGCCTGCCCCCCCGTAACCTGTAGCTTTAACGTTACTTTCGGTTGTTTTGCCACGAATCTTCACCTGACGGATTTAGTGCTGAATTATGCCGATTCAACCTGCCAGTAATCGAGCTCCACAGGCGTCTGGCGGTTGAAAACGCTGATAACAACTTTGACACGACCGGTAGCAGGATTGATCTCCTCAATCTGACCTTTCATATCGTTGAACGGACCTTCCGTTATCTCGACCATATCGCCTTCTTTGAAATCGATCTCCAGAACGGGACCTTCTTCTTCCTCTTCTTCTTCCTCCCCGAGCAGCCGAGCAACTTCCTCTTCTCGCATCGGCCACGGTTCTTCTCCACCGATGAAGTCACCGACGCCACTCGTCTCACGGATCAGATACCAGAGGGAATCCGGGATATTACCCTCGTCGTCAACATCCACTTCGACCAGAACATATCCGGGATAGAGTTTGCGCTCGATTTGTTTTCGTTTGCCGCCCCGGATTTCCGTAACCGTCTGAGTTGGTACGAGTATGTTGGGGATCTCATCATCTTTCTCTTCTCGGGCAACAGCCCGCGCGAGATTATCCCGCACATACTCTTCGCGGTTGCTCTGCACCCTGAGAACAAACCACTTTTTGGCCACTGTTAAATTCCTTCCGTACAAAACTTCGTATCAAAAATAGCATAATTGAAGGCTATCAGAAACTAACCAATAGCTTTCATATCCCATTCTCTGAAGAAGAGATCAGGGGGGCAATACCTGAATCCTTTTCATAACGATTAAAACGACCAGATCTACCATTGAAAGGTAGCTACCCAGCACAAGGATACATATCAACACAACGATCGTAGAACGCCGCAGTTCTTCAGGGCCGGGCCACGAAACTTTTTGCAGTTCGTTCTGCGTATCAACCAGCAGGTCCACCGAAGAGCGACCCACAGAATCGATACTTTCAAAACCCGTCTGAATTCCAAACGTGATGAACGCTCCGACAGCTGCGATCAAAACAAACAGGATACCAGCGCCGACAATACCATAAGAAACATTCATTCCGAGCACTTCAAAGGTGCTCTGCACATCCAGCAGAACGCTAAATCTCCAACTGGCAAACAAGGCAAGAATTAGGATTGCCACGCCCGTAGCACCGCGCGCGTAAAGACCCTGATTCGATTTATATGGTGTTAAAGCCATTTCCGTAGGGGGGTTTCTGCGGGAAAACTCCCAAGTTCTATTATTGGCAGGCCAGGAGGGACTCGAACCCCCAACCGCCGGTTTTGGAAACCGGTGCTCTCGCCAGATTGAGCTACTGGCCTGCCGCTGACACCGGATATTGGCAGTCGAATAGCCGAAGGGCTCGCCGATCCATAAAATGCAGGTTAAGCCTCCTTATGCTCGGTATGTTTTCGGCAATGGGCACAGTACTTCTTCAGCTTCAGTTTCTCATTGCCTTCGCGGCGCCGTGATGTGCGATAATTGCGCCGCTTACATTCCGAACATTGCAAAGTAACTTCTGCCCGCATGGTCAATAACCTGTTTACTCGAGGACTTCGGTAACGACACCAGCGCCAACCGTGTTGCCACCCTCGCGAATTGCGAAGCGAAGTTGCTCCTCCATAGCAATCGGTTCGATCAACTGGACCTCGACCGTAACGTTATCGCCAGGCAGAACCATATCCTGACCTTCCGGCAAGGTTACTGTCCCCGTGACATCGGTGGTACGGAAATAGAACTGGGGACGATAACCTGAGAAGAAAGGCGTGTGGCGACCGCCTTCTTCTTTTGTGAGGACATAAACCTCACCCATGAATTTCGTGTGAGGGGTAATAGAACCCGGTTCGGCAAGCACCTGACCGCGGTTCAATTCTTCTTTTTCAATCCCCCGGAGCAGCACGCCGATATTATCTCCAGCCTGACCTGTATCGAGGGTCTTCCGGAACATCTCAACGCCGGTCACAACAGTCTCTCGAACGTCTTCGCGAAGCCCAACTATCTCGATATCGTCACCGACCGTTACAACACCACGTTCCACACGGCCCGTGCCGACCGTTCCGCGGCCTTTGATGCTGAACACATCTTCCACAGGCATCAGAAACGGCTGGTCGATATCTCTCTCAGGCTCTGGAATATAATCATCGAGCGCCTCAATAAGCTCGGCAATCGGCGCCATTGCCTCTTCATTCTCGGGATTTTCAAGAGCCTCAAGAGCGGAACCCTTAATCACGGGAGTTTCATCACCCGGGAATTCATGCTCATCGAGCAACTCTCGAACTTCCATCTCAACCAGCTCAAGAAGCTCAGGATCATCAAGTTGATCCGTTTTATTCAAAAACACGACCATCGCCGGCACGTTCACCTGCCGCGCAAGCAACACATGTTCGTGCGTTTGAGGCATAGGCCCATCCGCCGCACTCACAACCAGGATTGAACCATCCATCTGAGCCGCGCCGGTAACCATGTTTTTGATGTAATCCCGGTGCCCGGGACAATCCACGTGAGCATAGTGCCGATTGTCGGTCTCGTATTCCACATGCTGAGTCGCAATCGTAATACCGCGATCTCTCTCTTCTGGGGCGTTGTCGATCGAGTCAAACGGGCGGTATTCGGCCATGCCCTGCTGACTGAGATAGAGTGTCATCGCCGCCGTCAGGGTCGTCTTTCCGTGGTCAATGTGTCCAATGGTTCCCACATTGACGTGAGGTTTGGTCCGCTGAAATTCCTCCTTCGCCATGGTTCAACAATGCCTCCCAGCAACTGAGCGCAGGTTAGAAACGTTCTCCCAAATGGACAAAAACACAAACACTGTGATGCGACGCGCAACCGCTCGCCGGGTCCTAAAAACTGAAGAACCGAGCGAACCGTCCCCGTCACATCGGATGGTGCTGCCGATGGGATTCGAACCCATGACCTCGTCCTTACCAAGGACGCGCTCTACCGACTGAGCTACAGCAGCACGTTCAAAAAACACATATCTCAAACAAGACGCCGCTTCGAGTCTAAAAACAAAACCGTAAATGTCGCAAAAACTCTCGCGCTGTGAACCGACACGTATGGACAGAACACTCTGAACATATGAAGTCCTGAACCAGTAAAGTATCGCAGGATCACAACAGGGGAGACTGGCGCTTTAGACCCGATGAAAGCGTCAATTGATAGACAATACACCAAAAAAATCAGGAAGTCAAGTGTAATTCCCAGCAAAACACATGCCTCCCGATTCAATATGGAGCGGGCGATGGGATTCGAACCCACAACGGCTGGCTTGGAAGGCCAGCGCTCTTCCGTTGAGCTACGCCCGCTCACATAAAACAATCCAGATGGTGGGCAGGGGAGGATTCGAACCTCCGAAGGCAATCGCCAGCAGATTTACAGTCTGCCCCGTTTGGCCGCTCCGGAACCTGCCCACCTGCTTGCCAAAGAAAAACAAAAACTTGATGTCCCGCATCGGAACATATCTTTGGAGCTAGTGAGGGGATTCGAACCCCTAGCCTGCGGTTTACAAAACCGCTGCTCTGCCGTTGAGCTACACTAGCTTCTTCGCTATCCGATTTCAGAATCCAAGCGCCAAAAATACTACCCCATTCACGATAAAAGAGACGGGGTGTTAAGTCAAGCACTCGGCACGGGAATACCCGCCA
>JAGXLK010000234.1 GCA_018334735.1 Planctomycetota bacterium
TTCCGTGATATGGGAGTGCATGTGCTGGATGCCGCCTGGTGGATTATGGGTACCCCACAACCGGTCAGCGTGAGCGGCGTGGCCGGGGCGGAATTCGGGCCAAAAGGCAAAGGATACTGGAATTTCAACACTCCATCCGAAGATGTTTACTCCCAGTACAACGTGGACGATTACGCCGGCGGAATTATCCGTTTTGAGGGAGGAAGCGCACTTCAGGTGGAAAGTTTTTGGGCTTCCCATCAGTCTCCCGAACTGCAGATTGAGATATTTGGGAACGAGGCGGGGGCTCAACTCACACCGCTTACCGTATACCGCACAGTGCACAACGCGCCACAGGATGTATCCGTGGATCTGCCTGAGGGCCCGAGCGGCTGGGACATGATCGCGGCTCATTTCATCGAATGCATACTGGAGGGAAAGGAATGCGAAGCGCCGCTTCGGCACGGAATGGTGGTCCAGGAAATGCTGGAAGCGATTCTGGAAAGTGGGGAAAAAGGCCGTGAAATACGATTGGACGGGTCCAATTAATCTGGGCAAACTTTAATTCAGAAGAAAGATCGGAGCTGAAACATGAAGATGGGATTTATTGGTGTTAATGACCTCGATGGTGTGAAAAAGGACGCGCAGTTTGCGGCCGCGAACGGCTACGAAGGAATTGAGTATAATTACTGGAAAAATTTTGAGGATTTGACAGAAGATACCGTCAAAAAAATGCGCGCAATTCTCGATGACAACGGCGTGGCCGCCTGTGCACTTGGTTTGTGGGGCTGGAATCATATCGCGCGTTCCGACGAAGAGCGGGAGGAAAGTCTCGGGCATCTTGATAGAGCCATTGAATACGCGCAAATCCTGGGGACGGAAATACTGATAACGGGGGCGGGCGAGATTCCCGATGCGTCCCCCGAGGAAAACACAGAGGAATTCTGCCGAATCATGCTTCCCTATGTGGAGAAAGCGGACGAAGCGGGACTTAAAATCGCGCTGTATCCCGTCCACGGAAATAGTTTTATCAAAGGTCTGGAAGATTATCAGAGGATCTGGGAGCAAGTTCCCGATGTCGGCATAAAACTCGATCCTGCCAATATCCGCCACAGTGGTGAGGATTATCTGCCCATTCTCCGCGATGCCGGCGATCAAATCTACCATATGCATGTGAAAGAGCATCTGTATATGGATGGCGAACTGGTATCTCAGCCGGCCGCCGGGCTGGGAGACATCGAATGGGGCAAAATTATGGCATTCCTCTACGAGCACGATTATGACGGCTACTTATCTGTTGAGCCCCATGGTCCGAAATGGAGTCAGCCCCCACTGCGGCGAAAATGCCTGTTGCTGACGCGACGCTATATCGGGCAGTTTATGGTCTGAGGTTTGTGAAACGAGTGAAATACCGACGAACGGCAGGCCGAACCTAACCGGTCCGGCCTGCCGTTTGCACCGTATGGTATCTACGGCAGCCGGGCAGCTTCTATTCGAAACAGAACAAATCTTGTGTTTACACCGGGTTGATAATGCCGTATACCAGGTAATGGATATAGAAAAATCTAATAAGGCTACGAGGACGAGTCTTCAATGAAACACAAAAAGCCCTGGCGATTTAACGTCAGCCTGATTTCGATTTTTGTAGGCCTTACTCTTTTGGCCAGCCTGGTTTGTATGCAAGCTGCGGAAAAAAAAAGTGCTTCTGAGTCGAAAAAATCGCTGGAGGACATCCGGACAAAAGTCAAGAAAATCGGCCCCGGACGCTACCGTCTCGGTTCTCTGAGGATCCACGCTCGGGAGAAGACTGTTCAGTTTCCCGGGCGCGTCAATATGGACGAAGGGGGGCCAATTGAGCTGTTGCTTTGCCTGACAGAAGGTAAGGTTCACGAAAGTGTGCTGACAACAGATATAAAACCCCTTTATCTACAGGTGGCTCTTATTCTGCTCAATCTGAAACCCGGTCGTAACCCGGGTCTGCGGTTTTATGGAGAGGAAAAAACCGAGGAGAAAAATGAACCTCCGGCCGGCGATATGGTGGAAATCTTCGTGGAATGGGAGGAGGGGGAGAATAAGAAGAAAAAGGTCAAAAAACGAGCCGAGAAATTACTGTGGGACGTCAACGAGAAAAAGCCTCTTGAAGATACCAAATGGGTTTTCGTCGGCAGCCGATGGGTAAAAGGCAGGTTCGGTGCAGATGTTGAGGGATCGCTTGTTACAACTTTTTATGATCCCTTCGCAATTCTGGAGATTTCAACGAAGAGGGTAAATGACGATACATGGGGAGCCGTCAACCAAAAACTCTGCCCATCAAAAGGAACCGACGTTACCATTATTGTGAGGGCTGTCAACAAAGATGGTGGGCCGGCAAAGCATGATAACAATTCGGAGGGGAACGAAACGGGTGAAGAGGATTGAAGCCGTTGACCTGTCTAAGTACAATGAATTCCTCAGACGGAATACTCCTATGGGGGGATAATAACGGCCGATGATTAATCGGTTGAGTCGAAGCATAAACTGATAGAGAGAACGGAGAAAGGACCCCCGATGCCTCAGAAAAAGACAGTCATCTGTGCAATTGTATTCATTGGTAGCCTTTTGTGTGGAAATTTGAGGGGAGCTCCGGCAAAACCCCGACGTGACAAATCGCTTTTGCTTGAGAGTAAGGCCGCTATTGCGCGAGCCTTACAGTACCTTGAAGATAAACAGCAGGAAAACGGTTCCTGGCGTGATAATCCGGCGTTTACCGGGCTGATTGTCACGGCGATGGTGGGTAGCGGGATGGATGAATATGGGGCCGGAAGCGAGACGGTTCAGAAAGCTCTGGCATATATTCGAAAACACGCCCGTCCGAACGGGGGAATCTACGAAAAATACTATGCTAATTACACCACCTGCATCTGCGTAATGGCATTGATCGAAGCGGGGCAGCCGGAGGACAAAAAATTGGTCCGCAAAGCCAAAGAGTATCCGCTTAACCTGCAGGTAGATGAGAGTGAAGATATGACCACAAAAGACAATCAGTACGGTGGTTGGGGGTATGAAAAACATCAATCCGGCAAAGGGATGCATCGAGCAGATATGTCGAATACTCAGCTCGCACTTGAGGCGGTGCATGCTCTGCAGCAGGCGGTGGAGGAGGATAAACCGGAAGATGGAGCGGGAAAGACCAGAACAGAACTGGCTTTTGATAAAGCACTGGTTTACCTTCAAAAATGTCAGAAGAAGGATGGGGGGTTTGTGTACCGTCCGAATGAAAGCAAAGCAGGTCGTCGTCCCGATGGGACGCTGCGAACCTATGCGGGTATGACCTACGCCGGCTTGAAAAGTATGATTTATGCGCGTGTGGACCGGAATGACCGCCGCGTAAAGGCAGCCATGGATTGGGTTAGCAAACACTGGACGGTCGAGAGAAATCCCGGGATCGGCCAACAGGGGCTCTATTATTATTATCAGACCCTGGCAAAAGCTCTGAATGCTGCCAATGTAGAAGTGATCGTCGGCCCGAAAGGTGAACGTCACGATTGGCGGAAGGAGCTGGTTTCCCACCTGCTGAAAGTTCAGAAAGAGAACGGTTCCTGGGTCAACGAAAATGGTCGGTGGATGGAACAAATCCCGGAATTAGTGACGTCTTATTCTGTTCTCGCCATCGAGCAGGCTACCCGTAAGTGGTAAGTCGGGATCATCATTGCGTCAGGGGCGGGATCTAAGCGGCGAATGAATGGGTCGTGTTGGGTACGGCAATCGGAGGGGGGGCCTACCAGTAATTTTGGCCCCACAGTCCGTCCCCCGATGACTAACGCAGTTTAGCGAAGGTTTTTGCCATTGCAGCGAAGGTGTTTTCGATTTCGGAGTCGTCGAGTCCGGCACCTTTCAAGATACGGTTGGCCTGTTCCGGGGCCGGGTAATCGCCGGGTTGGTGTCCGTCGGACCCAAACGATATTGACGCGCCCGTTTCCCGAGCGATTTTGGCGACATGTCCGTTCGTGTAGCAATGTCCTTTGCGGCCGCTGATTTCGAGAAACGTTCCCGATTCCGCGGCGAGAGCGGCGTCTTCGGTTTCGATAAGGCCGGGGTGAGCCAGCACGTCAGCCCCGGCTTTAATGGCCGCGTTGTTGGTTCCCGGGATCACAGGCTCGACGATGGTTTCGCCGTGCACAAGGACCATTTTGGCCCCTAATTCGCGGGCTTTTTCGACGAGGGAGGGAATCAGATCAGGCGGCGAATGGGTTATTTCGCAACCGGGCAAAAGGATCATTGAGCCGTAATGTCCGGAGGCTCTCTGGCAGAACAAGACTGTTTGTTTAACGGTTATTTCGAGATTGGCGCTATCACAATGATCTGCGATGGTGAGCCCGTTGTATCCCAGTTTCTGGCAGCGTCGCGCAAGTTCGGCAAATCCCAGAACGCCATCCGACATATACGTGTGTGTATGGAAGTCGTACAGCATAGTTGGTTGGCTCCCTTATAAGGAAAAAGCCCCGGAAAAAAAGCTCCCGGGGCGGGATTGTAACCGAACAGTCCGCTGAAGTGAAACGGACATTATTGAAAATTAGACATATCGCATCATGTATGAAAAGCTGGTGCGGTCCATCCGCTTCCAGTCTTTAGCTTCGTAACGGTTGCCATCAACGTCCTTAATCAAGATTCGGTTTTCGCCGATTTTGCGGACGTTTCGGCGGGGGTCTCGCACCTGGAAGGTTCGCTGACCTTTATCGGTGCGCACTTCCCATTCCTCGACGCCGAGATGTTCGTTAATGTCCTCAACCGCGAGAATGGCAGGCATGAAATATGCTTTCTCCAGTTCCTCACGAAGAATGCGGAACGATTCGGGGTCGAGTCTCTCCACCTTTTTCATGACTCCGATTTCTTCGCCTTCGGTGGTGAAGAATGCTACGTTTTCCATGGCGGATGAAAGCGGAAAGGCGCTGGCGATCCGTCCAATTTCGTGTGTTTCATCGTTAATTTTCAGCAATATATTTTTGCCCTCATCGGGTCGCCGGAGGGTTACCCGGTCTGTTCTGGGGCAAAAATCCTCATATTCCTTCTGTTGCAACATCAAGCTACCGGCAAGTGTGGTAGCCATGGCTCTTCTCCTTTATGCTGCCGATTCTTTTTGCAGCGATTTGGAACCAGAAAGTAAATCCTGGATTTCAACAAGGTTACGGTAAATTCCGTCTTCTTTCTCGAGCAATTCGTCATGGGTACCCATCTCCGCAATTTCGCCGTCTTCAAGAACTACCAACCGGTTGGCGTTCTGGAGGGTTGAAAGACGGTGGGCGATGGCAAACGTTGTGCGTCCCTCCATCAAAT
>JAGXLK010000235.1 GCA_018334735.1 Planctomycetota bacterium
TGTGCGGGTGCTTAAGTGCGGTATCTGCGGCAGCGATTTACACACCTGGCATGGGAAATGGAACAATCCTCGTCCGGGCCATGAATTTTGTGGGATTGTGGAAGAATGTGGCGACCAGGTGGAAAGCCTGAAGCCGGGCGACCGTGTTACGGCTGAATGTTTCGGACATTGCGGGGCTTGTAAGTGGTGTCGACAGGGAGATTATAATCTTTGCGAGAATAAAGTTGACGTCTTCCGGCCTGCAGGGGCTTTCGCAGAGAAAATCGTGCATCGTGCGGAAAGTGTATTTAAAGTCCCCGACTCCTTGACCGTCGCGCAGGCCGTCCTGGTGGAACCGCTGGCGGTCTCCTTCCGTGCGGTAAGCCGGGAAAGAGAAATAGAGGAGGCCAATATTGTTGTTATTGGGGGAGGGACTATCGGTCTTCTTTGTGCAGCGGTGGCACGGGCACATGGGGCGAGAAGGGTTTTTTCGATCGCTAAATACGATCATCAGGCGGAAATGGCTGACCGGATGGGCGCTACTGACGTTCTCCGTTTGGGCCAGGATGATCCCAGACAAAGAATAGAGGAGATAACAGAAGGGCGGGGAGCCGACCTCGTTGTGGATGCTGTGGCGGCCGGAACGAGTTTTACGACTGCTCTTTCAATTGCGCGGAAGCGGGGCAAGGTTGTCGTTGTTGGGGGAGCAACCCGACCGCTTTTGAGCGGAATCGGCCCTCTTATCTGGGGAGAGTTAATGGTAACCGGATCGAGCTGTTACGCAACGACAGAGGGGCGTCGCGATTTTGAATGGGCTCTGGAGCTTACTGAAAATAAGGAGGTCTGCCCGGAGCCGATAATAACCCATACATTTTCTCTGGATGAGATTTCAGAAGCCTTTCAGGCTGCGGACGACAAGGAAACAGGGGCCATCAAAGTTGTCGTGGATATTTCCGACCGGTAATGCGATATGGGGGCAGAAATTTCTTTTTGAGATATAATCTGGCTCTGTAGTATTCCGAGTACAAAAGGAGAAAACGATTCGATGAACCAGCGCGAGTTATTTCAAGCGACCTGTGCTCACGTCCCTCATGACGAATTTTTGTTTTACATGAATTTTACACCGGACTTGAAACGTCGAGTTTGCGAGGCCCATTGTTTGGATGAAGATGCCAATCTGCGCGAGGTATTCGGGATGTACAATCCTGTTGGCCTGCAGTTACAGCCTCCCGAGGGACAGGAAGCCCCCGATTTTTCCGTATATTATGAGGATTATGACCGGCCGGAGGGGTCGTATATTAATTATCTCGGTGTGTTGAATATCCCCGCCAATTTTTATCACTTTACGGGTTATGTCAGCCCCTTGAGAAATGCCCAAAGATTCGATGATATTGAATCGTTTCCGTATCCGGACCTGAGCGAGCATACGGAAGAGCATATGGCGGAGCAGGTTCAAACGGCGCACGAGGAGGGGCGTCCGGCAATTTGCTGGGTGGGACATATTTACGAGAATGCCTGGCAAATCCGCGGTTATCAGCAGTTTCTGGAAGATATGATGGACCGCCCCGAGTGGTGCGAGTACATTCTTGACAGATTGATGGAACGAAACAAGATCAAGGCCTGCGCGGCGGCGAGGGCCGGGGCAGATATGTTGCGAACGGGAGATGATGTGGCAAATCAGGAGACGATGATGTTTTCTCCCGATCAGTGGGGACGTTTTTTGAAGGTTCGGTGGGCGGAGATCTACGAAGCGGCCCGGAGCATAAAACCGGACATTGAGATCTGGTATCACAGCGATGGCAACCTTGAGGCCGTTATCCCCGAACTGGTAGAGATTGGGGTGACGATTCTCAACCCCGTTCAGCCGGAATGCATGGATCCAAAAGATATAAAGGCTAGGTGGGGAGACAAGCTCGTTCTGGACGGCACAATCGGGACACAATCGACAATGCCATGGGGTTCGCCTGAGGAGGTGAGGTCGGTGATTCGACAGCGCAAAAAGGATATCGGTTATGATGGAGGTTTGATATTGTCGCCGACCCATGTTCTTGAACCAGAGGTGCCGTTGGAAAACATTCGAGCATTTATTGATGAAACCGGCGGGATTTTGCCACCTCTGGCGGGGGGCTGAGCGGAAAAGTGGACATTCGTAAACTTCATTTCGCCATCGGGCGCGAATAAGTGCTTGTCTGCTTTTTGAATGGAGACTGATCTTTTGGAAAGAGGTTGGGCAAACCCGAGCTTAAGCGCATTCAGCATCGGCCAGTCCGCGTTCATTCGCGACTTCACGAACAAGTTTTTTGAATTGTTGGCCTCGTTCGGCGAAGTTCTCGAACATGTCGAAACTGGCGCATGCAGGAGAGAAGAGGACAGTCGAGCCGGGCATAGAGAGCCGGAAGGCAGCTTCGATCGATTCTTTGAGGGAACTGGTTTCCTCGATAAGCGGGCTGTGTCCCATATGAAGCGCCGCTTCACGCGTCAATTGGGCGATTTGAGGGCCTGATTCGCCTAAAGTTACGAGAACTTCTACTCGACGCGCGATGGCTTCTGCGAGAGGTTCGATGTCGAGGTTTTTATTATAGCCGCCTGCAATAAGCGTGATAGGGCGTTCGAAGGTTTCGATTGCACCGACTGTGGATTGGGGAATAGTGGCATCACTGTCGTTGTAGAATGTGATTCCATCGAAGATCTCGCACTGCTCCAATCGATGTTCCAGAGTGCTGAACTGGGAAAGAGCGGTGCGGATAGTGGAAACCGAACAACCGAGCCAGATAGCCGCGCCGGTTGCGGCCATTGCGTTGGCTATGTTATGTTTTCCGGGCACGCTGATCTGGTCCGTCGTGCAAATCACCTGGCGTTCGGAGTCTTTTTTCCAGAGGAGTCGGTTGCTGTGGATGCTTACCCCCTCAATGGGGTTTGTATTCGAGCCGTCCGGGGCAAAAAACATGATTTTACCCGGTAGATCTTCATCGGTCCATTGGAGGAGAGTGGGATCGCAATGGTTGAGAAAAGCGGCATCATGGGGTGATTGATGGGTCAGGATGTGTTTTTTTGCGTTAGCGTAGGCTTCGAATGAATGGTATCTGTCGAGGTGATTTGGCGTGAGGTTGGTGATAATCCCCAGACGGGGGGACCAATCCATATGGCCCGCATCCTCGACCTGGACGCTTGAGAGCTCGAGCACCACAAAATGATCGGATTTTATTTGTTCGAGTTCAGGAAGCAACGAGATTCCCATATTTCCACCGAGATGGACAGAATATCCGCTTTCTTTGAGCATTTTGGCCAGCATGGCAGTGGTGGTGGATTTGCCGACTGATCCGGTGACCGCTGTTATGGGAGCCGGGCAAGCGGCGAGGAATATGTTCATCGGAGTTGTCATCGGGACCCCGGCGTCGTGGCATTGCCTTAGGAGTTTGCTTCTCCGAGGGACGGCCGGATTCACCACGATCAAATCGGAGCGAACCAGATCGTCAAGATCATGTCTCCCCAATACGAAGCGCAGCTCAAGTTCTTCAATTCGTTTCAGGACAGGAGAAAGTTGGTCTGCCGTTTTTTGATCGGTAACAGTGACTTCAGCGCCACGATTTGCGAAAAATCTGACGGCTCCTTCCCCCCCGCCAAAGAGCCCGAGTCCGATGACGGTGACGATTTTGCCGGAGACATTGCTGACTATCCGGTTGAGCTTTTGTTTTGAGCAGAAGAGGGGGAAGGGGGTGCTGACAGGGTGAGTCATTCGGATTGACCTTCCTTCTTGGATTTTTCCTCAGTCGGTTCCAGCGGTTCTCCCTCGTGAGCTTTCCCGATGAAAGAGGCGAGATAGCGGGCAGTTTCGAGAAAGGTTTGCTTCATTACGAAATGGTCGTTAAGGGTTTTGGGATTGGGGCCGAAGGGTGTATTCCCGAGGTGGCGCCGCCGGTCCACAAATTCCATAACTACTTGTCCGGTGTGGGTATCGTATATACGGCCTTCGATTTGCATATCGGTAGCGCCCGAGGACTGCAGGAAGAAAAAGAAGAAACTGAACCACCGTGCGGTCCCGGAACCCATTTTGAAGCGGGTTATCATAGCTTCCATGCGGAGGGTAGGCGAGGGAAACTCCGCGTTTGAGTTGAGACTGAGCTCATCGAAAGTTTCCAGGCGGTTAAGTTCGTGGGCAAAATAGGTTCGGAACAACGTTGTGTACCGGTTTGCCTTTTGGGGATTGTTAACCGATGTCTCTCCCACGGCGACATTTCCAATAATGAAGTTGTCGTACTGGGTAATCTGACGATCCGGGGAGAGATACACCAGAGACAGGCGTGGATCGTAACGATCGGTCATCCTATCGTAGCGGTCGAGATACTCATAGGTTCGAACCGGTTTGGGATAGGAGCAACCAGCCCATCCGAAGGCAGAGACTGCCAGCAGGAGCAAGAGGAGCTTTTTGCACTGGTATGTGAGAGAACCATCCCGCATTGTTTTACTCCGCTTCTAAAGCCATGTGTGGCTTTTATCCGTTTTTAGCGAATATCCATCTCGCGTGACGCCAGCTGTGCGTCGGGGCGGATGAGGATTTCCGCGCGGCGATTGGCTTTACGGCCATCCGTCGTATCGTTTGTGGCGACCGGTTGCGTATCGGCCATGCCGACGGCTCGCAGTTTGCTGGAGTCAAAGTCTTCTTTTTCGATGAGATGGTGGACCACTGCAAGAGCACGGTAGCAGGACAGCTCCCAGTTGGAAGACCAATCAGAATGCCGGATCGGAACGTTGTCGGTGTGACCGCGAACCTCGATCTGAGCGTCAGGATATTGTCGCCGAACGCTGCGCGCAGCTTTTGAGAGGACTTTGCATCCTTCGCTGGTGAGAGAAGCTTTGCCGCTTTGGAACAGCACGTCGGAGAGAATCGTAACTTTCAGCGTTTCGTCGTCCTGTTTTGTGACGGTTACGTTTCCTTTTCCGGAAGACATTTCGGCTCGTAGCTGGTGAAGTTCTTTTCGGGCTTTATCATGAGCTTCCAACAGGGCCTGTCGCTGTGCTTCGCGTTCTTTAAGTGTTTGGCGAAGTTCAGCATTTGTGCTTTCTTTGGATTGGAGTTCGTCTTCAAGGGTATCGAGTTCTTCAGGCTCATCTGGATAATAGGTCTCAGCCACGAGAGCGCCGGTGACGCCACCTACTCCGAGACCAATCAATCCGCCCGGAAGTCCGCCCAGAGAACAAGAGTGTCCGGCAACGGCACCGATCATTCCGCCGCTGAGTCCACCAACGGTCGTTCCTTTCTTCACATTTGTGCTTTTTTGAACGCTGCTGTTGACCGAACCACATCCT
>JAGXLK010000236.1 GCA_018334735.1 Planctomycetota bacterium
GTTCAGGAAGCGCGGCTGAAATGTCCCCATGGTGGCAAACGGTTCAATCTGCGGGGCAATATACGGCCCCGCCAGATGGCGGACTACGATGTCCTGTGTTATGCAGACCTGCCCCACGCCGCCATTGGAGTCCGACAGAGCTATGCTCTGCTGCCATATCTCCGCGCCGGAGGAGGTCTTTTCATTCTGGGTGGAGAATATTCTTTCGGCAAAGGTCGTTACGCCCACACCGTGCATGACCGGAAGATTATGCCCGTCATCTCCATTCAGCCGCGTGATAACCGTTACGTTCGGAAAGCCCTCCAGCTCGAACCGGGTAAGGATTTCGGCGAACTGGGGGTGGAGTGTGATTTCAGCGCCGAGCCGGCCTTCTGGGCCTGGAACGAAGTGGCCTTGAGGCCGGATTCCAATGTCAAAGTCTTCCTCAAAGCCGGCAACCGGCCGATTCTTGTGGGCTGGCAAAAAGGCGAGGGCCGGGTGGCCTGCCTGATGGCGATGCATCGGGGACATTCCAACCCGGAAGCAACAGCTTTTTTTGAATGGAACGACTGGCCGAGTCTTCTGGGCGCTGTTCTGCGCTGGCTTTCACCAAAAGCGTCGGTGGTGCGGGAACGTGAAGTCGATTTTGACCGGTCGAAGATTGCCGATTTGAAAGACGAACTCGAGGGAGATGTTATGGAGGATCTGATGGGTGTGGGGGACGAGGACAGCGGGGACGGCGGCCTGACGTTGGGCGGCACCGACGGTGGTTCGGAGGAGTCGAGCAGAACTGCGAAAGCGCTTTCTCAGCAAGAACTTGCGGCCCGCGTATCGCTTCTCAGGAAGCTGCTCAAGAGCGACGATCCGGAGATTCGTGGTTTAGTCGCCGATCAACTCGCGATGGTGGGCAACCTGCCCGATGAACTTCGGTTCAGCATGGCTCTGGCCGCCTGTCGACTCAAAACTGATATGCTCGAACAGAAGGCCCGCCAGTGCGTCCAAAAATCCGATCTTACGATACGAGGTTACGGGTACATGTTGCTTGCTGCATCGGGTTCCGAGGACTTCCCTGAGCTGTTCGACGAACAGGGTAACGCCCCTGAGATTGACCCCGCGAAGCGCCGGCGATATCTTGCGATGGCCGTCCCGTTTTATCCGGAGAAGGATCTAATGGCAAAGGCTCGGGATCGTATTGAAAGCTGGAACCGGACCGAGCAGAAGGTGAAACGACGTTACACTGGGGGAGAAGGCTTTTCAATGGCGGCTCCTGAGGTGCCGTGTCTCGATTCTGAAAGTCTGTTTCGTCGTGTCGGTTGGCTCGCCTACGCTGCCCGTTGGGATACCGAGGAATACGCCGCCCAGTTTGCCCGCGAGTGGGCAATGCTCGGACAGTATCGTGACCTGTGCGATCGGACATCGTCTAACCTGTGGGAAGCTCTCGCTCAGGGACCTTCGGGGCCGGATGACAGGGCTCGTGTGCGGCGCCGGACTGCTGAGTTGCGACGCTTTAAGAATCTGCTCAGCCAGCTTCAACGGGCCACACGTCCGCGTCTGGATTCGGTTCTGGAAGCTCGGCCGGAGCTGGTTGCCCGGGGGCTGGCCGGAGGACGGTTCCTCAAGGAGGTAAAACAGACAATCAACCTTCTGGGTGATATTCCGGCGGGGGAAGCTCTCCCGATACTACGGATCGTTCGAGAGGCCGAACAGCCTTTGCTGGCGGGGTTTGCTCAAACGCGGCTGAAGGAGGCGGGACCGTAACGGGACGGGCAGACTTTTTTCACCACTCCTTTTTTTTGGGGACGTTCGGTCTTCGCTCGGGATTGTTCCGCCATGGGTCGGGCTTGTCGCGGGGAGGAGGGGGGAGCAATTCTTTCAGGTTCCAGACCTTGATTGTCCCTGAGGTTTCGCCGGCCGTTGCCAGAAGACGTCCGTCGGGGGTAAAGGCAAACGCGGCGACATTATGTCCGGGTTCCCAATCGGCCAGCCTGTCCATTCGTTTGATGTCTCGCAGTTCGACGACGCTCCCGCGGTCGGAGCGCACGCCCGCCGAAGCGAGAAGGTGCCTGTCGGGGCTGAACGCCACATACACCGGTTCGTCATGTTCGTAAGAGACGGGCGTCGAGATAAGAGCACCCTTTCGGGGATCCCAGATCTTTACAGAGCCATCGAGAGATCCGCTTGCCAGTCGGGAACCTTCCGGGTGGAAGCTGAGAGAAGTCACGTCATTGCGATGATGTTTCATGTACTCTTTGAGGCGGGAGTTTTCGAGGTCCCAGATGGCAATTCGATCTCCTTCTGTTCCGGCCGCCAGCCGACCGTCAGGAGAGACCGCCAGAGTGCGTCCGTCGAAACGGCCTTTCCCAACAGGTTTCGGCCGCGACTCGCGGATATTCAGCCAGCCGAGGGCGCCATCCCGGCCGAAAAGCAAAGCTTCGCCCCTGTTTTCGTAGCACAAGCTTTTCCCTTTGGACTGGAAAGACCACTCGCGGAGCGATTTCCCGGAGTCGCCGTCCCGGAGCCTGATAGTTGTGTTTCTTGCTTTTGGGTTGGAAGTCAGGGTTGCGAAGCGGTCATTGCGTGGGTTGATATCGAATCCCTGGAGTGGTTTTGGAAAAGGGCCTATCTCAAACACCTTATCCCCTGTGTCGATATTCCATTTTTGGACAACGCTTTTTTTGAAATCTGCGTGGAAAAGGTGGACGCTGTCGTTGCTGAACTTGAGAGCGACGCTCCCTCCACCTGGCAGTCCGGTTCGGATTATTCTCCTGCAGCCGTGGGGCATGTCTTCCGGGCTTTGAGTATCCTGCGGCGTTTCACCGAAAAGTGTTATTTCCGGAAGAGGGCCCTGATCGGGATCCGTGCCATAGGTCCAGAGACATAGTTCTGTATCCCGCACATCGACCAGATAAGTACCTTTTTGGCTGAAAGCGATGGGCCCATCGTGATCCGGAAGGTCTCTCACCAGGTCTGCGGTGGAGGGATCCCAGATCTTGAGTCCGCCGTCGTTGCCGGCCGCGGCCAGGTATTTCCCATCGGGGCTCAGGGAAATCCAGCGGGCGGGACGGTCTTCGTCATCGATGAGACGGTAGTTTTTTGCCCCTCGGCTTCGGGCCCACAGTTTCCCAGTTTTTGTGCTGAAGGCTACGGTTTTTGAAGAGTGTTCGAGAGCGATACAGACAACTGGCGAGTTGCACTCATGTTCACTGAGGATGTTTCCGGAGGAGACGTCGCGGAACTTCACCTTTCCGTCCTCGCCACCGGTCACGATAATTCTTCCGTCATGACTGAAAGCAAGTGATCGCACGGTTCCTTCGTGGCCGTGCAGGAGACGCGGACGGTTTCGGGCGCCCAGATTCAACAGCTTCACGGTGCCGCGGGAACCAGCAATGGCCAGCCACTTCGATTCAGGGCGGAACGCGAGGTCGGCGACGGGTTGTGGTTCTCTGGTAAGAGTTTCAACCACTCTGGCGTTTCTCGCGTCCCAGAGTTTAACTTTTCCGTCTTTCCCGCAACTGGCCAGCAGCTGGCCGTCCGGGCTGAAAGCGAGAGTCAAAACCAGATCCATATGTTCTTTTTCAGCTGCGATCTGTCCTCGATCGAGGGAGAAGAAATGGATTGTACCATCGGGAGTTGCCGCTGCGAGGATCCCGGAGCCGGAATGAAGCGCCACGGCCGAGGCGGCTGTTTTGAGGTGGTAGTCGTAAACGCGATCGTGAGAGGTCTCCAGTCGCCAGCTTCTCAGGAGTTTGAGCCGGAAGTTCCGTCCGGCGACGCTGGTGGTCCGGTCCAATTGGCGGCGGCATTTCTCAAGTTTTTGTTCTACCTCGTGGCGGTCCGGGGGAGGGGGGTCCATTTCGTCGGCAAGGGTAAGCGCGTATTTAAAAATACGGGCGGCCTCATCCAGCTCGCCCTTCGCCATTGCGTCTTCGCCATCTCGGATTTCTTTCCGAAATTGTTTGAGCCTATCCTCTCTGGGTTTTTCTTCTTTGAGGTTTTCCCGCACGTACGCGAGCCGACCGAGAAGGTCTCTGTAGTCGGACGGACGTTTTTGCATCTGGTCGGCGATTTCCAGGGCTTCGGTATAGGCCCTTGCGGCTCTTTCCCAGTCTCTTTCACTGGCCAGGCGCATGGCTTCGGCGCGCTTTTTTCTGTATCTTGGGCCAAGGTCCTCTTCGGGCAGATCCGAGAGGATCCGCGCGATCGCTCGCCTGGTAGTTTCCGGATCATCGGCCAGTGGTCTTGCCCGTCGATAAAGTTCCAGTGCTCTGGCCATATCGCCGCTTTTTTCGGCATCTTCAGCGTCGCGAACCAGCGCCGCGTACTCTTCCCGTTGGCCCGTCCCGCCAGAGGGTCGGCCGCGGCTGGTGTAGAGGTATGCGATTACCGCGAAGACAATTAAGGCGGCGGCGAAAATTGCCACCGTGGCGACCAGCAGTTTCGATTTTTTAGAGATACCTGTGGGTCGCTCAGGATCGGCTTTTGCTGGCGCGGTTTTCCCGGCTGTTTGGGAGGGCGGTGCCGTAGAGGTTCCTGCCCGGGCGGTGTTCTGGAGCGGTTTTCCGCTGAGGATAGCTTCGATTCTCGCGACGGTTTTCTTGCAGTTTGGCATACGCGCATCCGGATCTTTGGCCGTCATGCTGCGAATCAGGTCAGCGGTTGCGTTCCCGACCGCTGGATTGATCTTCTGGGGATCGGGCAGAGGTTCGTTAACGTGCTGGTAGAGGACGTTCATCGGGGTGTCGCCGGTGAATGGTTGTTCCCCGCAGACCATATGGAACAGGGTCACGCCGAGCGAGTAGATATCAGTGCGGTTATCGATATTCTTGGATCCCTGGCACTGTTCGGGAGACATGTAGCCGGGTGTCCCGGGCGAGGTTCCTGTTTTCGTCAACGACAACATGCTGTCGGATCCACCGACGCGTTTTGCCAGGCCGAGGTCAGCCACCTTGACGGTGCCCTCGGAGCTGACCAGGATGTTGGCGGGTTTAATATCCCGGTGAATGATCCCTTTTTCGTGGGCTCGGGCGAGTGCTTTTGCGACATCCCGGGTAATACGAAGGGCTTCTTTTTGTTCCAGCGGCCCTTCCTCCAGCAGTTCGCTGACGGAGACCCCTTCCACGTATTCCATCACGATGAAGTGGCGTCCGCCTTCTTCGCCGACATCATAGATTTGAACGGCATTGGGGTGGGAAATTTGGGCGGCGAGTTTTGCTTCCCTTTCGAAGCGGCCCACGTACATCTCGTCCCGTGCCAGTTCGCCGGGGAGCACTTTGATGGC
>JAGXLK010000237.1 GCA_018334735.1 Planctomycetota bacterium
AAGCGAGGTATCGGGATTTTCCTCCGCCTGCCACTGGAAGCGGAGGTCAAAGAGCTCTTTTTGCAGGCGCCCCAATTCATTTTGGAGTTCTTCGCGATCCATTCCTCGCAATTCGCTGGCTCTCATACTTTGAATCTCCGTTCAAGCATTTTTGTTCGAACCGGCATGCGATGAGCGGCGCGGGCAAAGGCTTCCCTGATCAATTCTTCGGGAATCCCGCCCAGTTCGTAAATAATGGTCCCGGGCTTGACCTCAGCAACCCAGTCAACAGGTTCTCCTTTTCCTGTTCCCATTCGCGTCTCAGCCGGCGTCGCCGTTACGCTTTTGTGCGGGAAAATGCGTATTGTCAGTTTGCCTTCGTCTCTGAGGTAATGTCCCATAGCCACACGACCCGCTTCGATCTGATGAGAGCTTATTCTTCCCGCATCGAGGGCTTGTAGGCCGAAGTCGCCGAAATTAACACGGTTGCCACGGGTGGCTTTCCCTTTAGTTCGCCCGCGTTGAAACTTCCGGTACTTCACTCTTTTCGGCATTTTAGCCATTTTCCTGCTCCTCCGGCATTTTTTGTCCGGGCGTCAGCCGGCCAGTATTGATCCAAACTTTTACTCCAATACTTCCATATTTAGTACTTGCTTCTGTGAACCCGTAGTCTATTTTGGCAATGAGTGTGTGCAGAGGCAGGCTGCCGCGGATTTCGTGGACGCTCCGGGCTATTTCAGAACCGCCCAGACGACCCGAAATTTCGATCCGGGCTCCTTCGGCGCCTGCTTCCATCGTAACATCGGCCGTTTGCTTCAGTGTGCGGCGGAACGAAGAACGCCGTTCAAGTTGCTGAGCAACCTCTTCGGCCACCAGCTGAGCATTTAGTTCAGGTTGAGAGACCTCCTGGACGCTGATTTCTACGGTCCCCGAAGTTAAATCCTGAAGGTCGCCTTTCAATCGCTCAACTTCGACTCCCTTACGACCGATAAGCAAACCCGGACGTGCACAGTGGACGATCAAATTAATTTCGTCCCGGGTCCTTTCGATTTCAATCTTTGATATACCGGCGTAATAATAATCCTTTTTGATTAACCGGCGAATTCTTTCGTCTTCCACCAGATAATCGCCAAATTTCTCCTTTTCAGCATACCAACGTGACTTCCAGTTCTCGGTGATACCAAGACGTAGACTGGTTGGTCGAAGTTTTTGCCCCATAATTCCTCCAATTAAGTTCCGTCGTCAAGAACGATATTAATATGACTTGTTCGATGCCGTTCCGGCGTTGCGCGGCCACGAGCGCGGGGGCGCCATCGGCGCTGGGTCGGCCCTTTATTGACGCGTGCTTCTTTTACAAAAAGGTTTTCCATCTCAGCTTCCAAACTTTCGTCTGCATTGGAGATAGCTGATCGAAGCACTTTATCAACCATGCTGGATGCTCGTTTGTTGGTGTTGCGCAGAATGAGCAGGGCGTCATCGATATGTTTGCCGCGAATAAGGTCCACAACTTCCTGGACTTTTCGCGGTGCCATCTTTGCGTAACGGTATTTTGCTGTGAATTCCATTTTTTTGCTCCGGCAAAGGGACGCTACAACGTCATCCAAACGTTGGGCCCTCAGTCTCTCCGGTCTCTTCTTCCTCTTCGCGAACCCGGGTGCCGTGTCCACGGAACCTCCGGGTCAGAGAAAACTCCCCCAACTTGTGGCCCACCATGTCTTCGGTGACCGATACTTTTTTAAAATCGCGTCCATTATGCACCAAAAACGTATGCCCGACGAAGTCAGGAATGATGGTGCATGAGCGAGCCCAGGTGCGAATGGGCTCGTGGCTCATTTCTTCTTTTTGCTTCATGACTTTTTTGAGCACGTTGTCGTCCACATACGGGCCTTTTTTGAGTGATCGGCTCACGGTATGTTATTTCCTCCTTTTGACAATTAAGCGATCACTGTGTTTTCGTGATTTTCTTGTTTTTCCGCCTTTAGCGAGAACACCGGTGGGGGAGCAGGGATGACGTCCTCCGTTGCTCCTGCCTTCGCCACCTCCCAGAGGGTGGGCAACGGGGTTCATTGCTTTACCCCGCACTTTTGGTCGGCGGCCGAGCCAACGACTGCGCCCGGCTTTGCCCAATTTTACGGCTTCGTGTTCGATGTTGCTGAGACGTCCGATAGTCGCTCGGCATTTGCCAAGTACGCGGCGAACTTCTCCACTGGGCAAGATGAGATGTACGTAACGACCTTCCCGGGCGCTGACTTGTGCGGATGATCCTGCACTGCGCACGATTTTGCCGCCGCCTCCAGGCAATAATTCGATATTGTGAACAGATAACCCAAGGGGGATGTTCTTGAGGTTCATGCAGTTACCAACCCGCGGTTCCGTTCGCTCATCATTGAAAAGAGTTTGGCCGACTTTCAGTCCGGCGGGCGCGAGAATATAACGTCGTTCACCGTCTTCATATTCGATGAGGGCAATTCGTGCGCTTCGATTGGGGTCATACTGTATGGATAGGACTTTGGCACCCACACCATCTTTGTCCCGTCGGCGGAAATCGATTAGACGGTACCGACGTTTATGGCCACCACCGCGTCTGCGCACTGTCATGCGCCCATTGCTGTTGCGGCCGCCCGTCTTTTTTATGGGGCGAAGCAAAGATTTTTCGGGTTCAGTTTCCGTTATCTCCGAAAAATCGGCGCTTGTCATATTGCGGCGGCCGTTTGTTGTCGGTTTGTATGGTTTATTTGCCATAATCGTGCTCCGTGGATTTCAAAAATGTATCAATAGCCAATATCGATTGTGTCACCGGGTCGAATCTTGACAATAGCCTTTTTTCTGTCGGGTGTTTTTCCCCGCATCCACCCCCTGCGTCGGGATTTGCCGGGAATCTTGAGCGTATTTACTGAGACGACTTTGACATCAGGGAAAAGGTGTTCAACCGCCCGATGGATTTGTTTTTTGCTGGCTCTTTGATCAACTTCAAAATGGTACTGATTGTTTGTACGGATGTCCTCTACACTTTTTTCTGTGTGAAGGGGGCCTTTGATGATTTCATGCATATCCATGGATCACTCCGTATCTGCAGCGGCGGTTTCTGAATCTTCCACACGCGTTTTTGCGATGTTATCAATTGCTTCCCGCCAGGCTTCACGTGTGAAAATAACTTTTTGCGGCCGAATAACTTCGTAGGAATTGAGTTCTCGCGCGACGCGCATTGATGAGCCGGGAATATTCCTTGTGCATCGCCACAGGATTTCATTATGTTCGGAGAGAACGACAAGGAACGTCCTTTCAACCCCAAGATTTTCCAGAATGCTGGCCATTTCGCGTGTTTTGGGCTCGGGGAGTTCAAGTTGATCCACCACAATGATTTCATCGGAAAGGGCTTTACCCAGTATGGCAGCGGCAAGAGCCTTACGCCGCATTTTTTTGTTCAGCTTTTTGGAGTAATCCCTTGGTTGCGGCCCAAAAGTGGTTGCGCCACCCACCCAGAGAGGACTCGAGCGAGTCCCTGCGCGGGCGCGCCCCGTGCCTTTCTGAGGCCAGGGTTTGCGACCTGAATGTGCGTCTTCTCCCCGGGTTTTTGTTTTGGCTGTTCCAACACGATGATTGCTTTCATACGTCAGAACTGCCTGCCTGAGCAGATCCTGCCGTACTTTTCCTCCGAGGGCGGCTTCTTCTATTTGCAGCTCTTCCAGCATTTCACCGGCCGTATTTTTGACGGGAATGTTTATCATTATTTCATCCGCCTCGTGAGTTACAATTTCGAAAAAATCAATCTTCCGTTTCTAAGACTTTGCTCACCATTACATAATTGCCTTTACTCCCGGGGACGCTTCCTTTAACGAGGAGCAGGTTTTGCTCGGGGTCTATTTTGACCACTTCGAGATTGCGCATGGTTACCCGTTCGTTTCCCATTTGGCCGGCCATGCGACGCCCTTTAATGACGCGTCCGGGATCCGTGCCGGGTCCGATAGAACCGGCGTGACGGACAGCTTTACCGCCGTGGGACCCGCGACCGCCACTGAATCCGTGTCGGCGCACGACACCGGCAAAACCGCGGCCTTTGCTCGTACCCACGACATCGACCAGCTTGGTGTCGCCAAAAATCTCGACAGTCAACGCTTGTCCGAGTTCTAATTCGATGTCGGCCTCAGTTTCGACGTCTCGTAAAACTTTTTTTGGACTCACTCCCGCTTTGTCGAAATGCCCGAGTAATGCGTTGGATGTGTTTTTCCTTTTTTTCTCGTCGAATCCGATTTGAATGTCAGGTGGGAGTTCGTCGGCTTTTTTCTTAATTTGAACAATAGGGCAGGGACCGACCCGCAGAACGGTAACGGGCAACAGGGTTCCCTCCTCATCGAAAACCTGCGTCATACCGATTTTTTTGCCGATTAATGTTTTAACCATTTTTTTGAAACTCCGCTTCAAGTCCGGCAGATCGACACACAAAAACGTTTTTATCACGGGATAATGCTCACCTCAACCGAACAAAAATGCCGGCAGGTGTTGCAAAACGGACACATTGAATCATGTGCCCCGGAGGTGGTGTTAGAGACTGCCGTCTACTGCCGCTTAAGGCCCGGTAGCTGGGACATGCTTTTGACGGAAATAACTTCTCCAGTGACAACATCCCTAATTTTTATGCCGGGTGCGGCGCTTTGAAGAACGACGTTCGATCTTTGTTCTTGATCGGGGACCCAAACGGCCCCCTTCGGGTCCCGCCGGCTAAACTTTGATCTTTATTTCAACGCCGGCCGGTATCTTCAAGTTATTCAAGGCATCCACAGTAGGGATCGTCGGTTCGATGATGTCAATCAACCGCTTGTGCGTACGTATTTCAAATTGTTCCCGCGAACGCTTGTCAACATGGGGGCTGCGCAAAACAGTGTAGCGTTCAATATGAGTTGGCAAAGGCACCGGGCCACTGACTTTGGCTCCGGTCCGCGTTGCCGCGTCAATTATATGTTTTACCGACCGGTCCAGAATCCGGTGATCGTAGGCTTCCATTCTGATACGGATGCGTTCTTGCATTACTTAAAAAAGGATCAAAAAAAGGGTAGAGGGGCTGAATGGCGCACAAAAATACAATTCTAACAGATTCCGCGAAGATGTCAAGCGGGATCCAGAAAATTCAAGGGAAAAGACGAGAAAATACCAGTTTGCCTGGGCCACCCTCAAAGGGCGAACGAAGGCTCCGAAAAGAATAACAACATTCTTTGCATAGAAGCTGCCTTAGTCGTCTTGACCGGCGGTTTCAAGTTTCCCTAACGTCTTGCCAACGA
>JAGXLK010000238.1 GCA_018334735.1 Planctomycetota bacterium
CGGTTCGTTCTCGAGCACGCCCGGAAAAGCATGGGCAAAATCAGCGGCCAGCTCTTTAACAGCGTTCTCGGAGAACTGCTGACGACCGGGCGGGGAGGCAAACGTGCGAACGCCGTCGGGCTGTATTGTGCAGGCAGGCCGGTGTACGACAAGCGATATTCCGCCATTGGGACCGTCAAACATGAAAGCCAGCCAATTCCGCCGAGTTCTGAACCCGACCATGACCAGACTTACCCACCTGGTATGGCTCACTCCTTCCGGGGGGTGATCCCAGGCGGTAGTTCGGACGTCGCTGCAGCGGGCAGTAAATCTATCCCGTGCATCGAGCCCAGCTATGAATCCATCAGGCGCCGTTTGGACCTTTTCTGGGCCCGTCTGGTGGAAGGAAACTTGAAGGGTGCGGGCGTTGTCGGCCGCACGAAGAGGGGGGAACAAAACCACGAGCGATAGGAGAGCCGGAAACCAGGAACTCAGTCTGTCTCTCATAGGTGTCACGCTTCCCCTATCTCGGATGCCAGCGGAGCGCCGGTTTGTCGTCAATTCAGGCCTGTGGGCGTGCAGACAATAGTTGACTTGTCTTTGTCATGTTTTGAACTCATATTTACCGGTTAGCTGGCAAAAATCATGACGCACTTTGCTCATGATATTCTTTCCCCCCGCGCGTCTGTCAAGCAAAAATCGGGGAGGGGGCGGGCAGTTGACCGCGGGCTGGCACATCAGGGAGAGTCGAAAGCAAACATTGGCCGCGCACTGGACACAAAGAGGCTGCGCACTTAGCATGGGTAACTTACCGATCAGGTTTTGACGCGGTCTCTTTGAACAGACAAATTTCCTCAGTTCCAATTAAGGTGCGCTCGCTATTTTTAAATTTGATCTTTACCAAGAGAGGAATCAATGTTTCTTAGTTCCGATAGAGAACCTCAACCTTGTGTGCTGGTAATTTTTGGTGGGAGCGGCGCACTGACAGCCCGGAAAATAGCACCTGCTTTATACAATCTGGCCCGTGAAAACAGATTGCCGGATAATGTTGCTGTCGTTGGCTTTGGGCGAAGTGAGCTTAGCACGGAAGCTTTCCGCAAACGTTTTGAAGAAAACATTGCGCAATACTCGCGAACAGGAGCGGCGGACGAAAACGTTTTTTCTTGGTTGGCACCGCGCATTTTTTACCAGCAGGGCAATTATCACGAGATAGAATCTTTTAGGGAACTCGGCGAGTTACTTGATACAATCGATGAACAATATCGGACAGACGGCGGACGAATTTTTTATAACGCCATCCCGCCTCAACTAATGTCCGATGTGGTAGTAAATCTGCACGAAGCAAAATTGCTTGTGCGCCGCATGCCCCACGAGGAAGAAGAAAAAGGGCCCATGCGGATTGTCCTCGAAAAACCTTTCGGTCGCGATCTGGGGTCCGCCAGGAAGCTGAACCGGACCCTTGAGGAGCGAATAGAGGAAAGCCAGATCTTCCGAATGGACCATTACCTTGGAAAAGAAACTGTCCAGAATTTACTGGTTTTGCGGTTTGCGAATTCGATCTTTGAACCCCTCTGGAACAATAGACACGTGGCGCACGTGCACGTGACCGTTGCGGAGACGGCCGGTGTTGAAGAACGTGCTGGCTATTTTGAAAATACAGGCGCGTTGCGGGATGTGCTTCAAAATCATGTGTTGCAGCTGCTTGCCTTGTTTACGATGGAACCGCCAGTCTCACTCGATCCCAATTCTATCCGCGACGCTAAGGCCAACGTTCTGAAATCTCTGCGTCGTAGCAGTGAAGAGGATATCCGTTGTTCAACCATAAGAGGGCAGTACGCAACCGGAGAGATCGATGGGGAGAAAGTTTCCGCGTATCGGGAAGAAAAAGGAGTCGCCACCGATTCAAATACGGAAACGTTCGTGGCGTTGCGGACTTATATTGATAACTGGCGCTGGTCGGGGGTTCCATTTTATCTGACAACCGGCAAACGACTCGCTGAACAGGTTACTGAAGTAGCGATCGAATTCCGTTCTGTGCCCAATATACTCTTTCGCAGGGCGCGAGATGAAGAACTCAGCACGAACCTGTTAAAAGTCCGTGTCCAGCCCGAAGAAAGTGTCACCCTGCGTATTTGTTCCAAACAACCCGGCCTGGGGATGCATATCTCGTCCGAAGAAATGCACTTTCCCTGCGATACGCGTGTGGCGTCAGCAACACCGAAAGCTTACGAAAGACTTTTGCTGGATGTCATGGCGGGCAATTCGACGCTTTTCACTCGTCGTGATGAAATCGAATTGGCCTGGGAATTTGTCGAGCCAATCATGCATTACTGGGGAGAGCAGGGGCCGCCCGAGTTTCCGAACTATCCCGCCGGAACCTGGGGGCCGATCCACGGCAAAGATTTCTTCCGCCCCGACGTTTGCTACTCGCTTTTCCTGAACCGTATGGATGAGGTGCAGGATGAAAATTCATAGAATCGTGTCGATCATTGATCACCTCAATCCCGGAAGCATTTCATGAGTCTTTTTACAGTCATAATGGTTGCAATCGGCTTATCGGCGGACGCTTTTGCCGTTTCTATTGCTGAAGGTATTACCATTCATGAGGTCAGGATGCACCACATTGCACGCATTGCTGTTGTGTTCGGCTTGTTCCAGGGCCTTATGCCGATCCTGGGATGGTCGGGAGGGCTCCAACTCAAAAGTTTTGTCTCTGGGGCAGGGCCATGGATTGCGTTCGGCCTTCTCACAATTATTGGCAGCAAGATGGTCATCGATGCAATCTTTGGCACCGAAACGGAGGGGCGCGGACGGGGAAGCCGTGGCGTGAGACTCATGCTCCTGGGAGTGGCAACGAGTCTCGACGCCCTTGCTGTCGGCGTAAGCATAGCGCTGTTGGGAACGGCTATTTGGATTCCGGCAACAGTGATGGGGCTGATCACCGCTTTTCTCTCCGCGATCGCAGTCTATGCCGGAGACAGGATCGGAACGAAACTGGGGCGGAAAGCGGAAATCCTCGGCGGAGTCGTTTTGCTGACCATTGCCGTCAAAACGCTTCTGCAGCACGTGATGTGACGGAATAGTGTGGTGTTTCGGAGAGACATGAAGGACATAAGGGACGGAAGGGACTGGGCGTCCGGACTTGCAGTGCGGGGCCGGGTGCATCCAATATTATTTTCAGGTCTAATTGACCTCGAACATCCAGTCTTCCGGGCCCTTGACTTCTTCTTTGATCCCGCGCGCAACGAGTTCAAGGCACTGCTGCGAATTGACCTGAGGAGCGTAGAGCTCCTTTGTCATTTTGTCGATGTCAGCAACGTACGTTTCGTGCTGCCCTTCGGCCTCAGCTTCTTCGAACTGCACGTCAATCCCCACCAGTTCGGCGAACTGGACGGCGATTTTTTCAAGGCTCCATGGTTCGGGCCCGGAAATGTTGTAGACGCAACCGAAGGGATTATCGTTGAGCTGAGCCGGTTCCGCGCAGGCAGCGGCTTCGATCGTTGCGTACGTGAGATCGCTGATGTAGCCCAGATTCATCGGTCGTTTGCCTTCGGGACTCGAAACTTTCGGAAGGGTTTGATTGCGAAGGATGCGAGCTATGGTGCCACGTGCCGGTCCGCCACCACCCCAGGGGAAAATCGGCCAGAAGTACCGCGTTATGGACACAGGAATATCATACATCTCTGAAAGTCCGAGAGTTTTCCATTCCAGCTGGATTTTACTGATTTCGTAGGGGTTGTCACCACCGATTGCCAGGTCTGATTCCTTGCGGGCAACCCCCGGTGGGCAGGGCTGATAAACACCTCCCGTGCTCCCCATCACAAACGCCGTGTCAGTGTCTTTGAAATGGAACATAAGACGCGCCCCGGCGAGGGTATTGACGCGCTGGAAATAGTCAAAGTCTCCGAAAGCTATATCTTTCGAGAATCCCCAATGAACGGCCATGTTAAAGACGTAATCGTAGTCGGCGGGTATGCCGTCGAACGGCGAATCATGGCTCAGGTCCCGTTTCCACAGGACGTCGCAATACTTTTCCAGCTCCGCTCTAACGGCAGCGTCGCTAAAACGCGCCAGCACGTCGACTTGATTGTTTCGGGAGAGGACGTAGCAGAGTGCTCGACCGATATTGCCCGTGCCGCCGACAACCAGAACCTTCTTACCTTCAACAGATTTTTGCTCTATTGTCATCGCAATTGTCCTTTTTGCTAACGGAGAAGACCGGATATTACAGGTTGATGTTGAAGTTGGCAAACGTAAAAGCGAAGCATCCAATTTGTTACCAACACATGCGTGAGTTCCGACCGGTCCAGCTACAATTGGGCAGCATTATTTCGGTTGAAGCCGAACGGGGGAAGTCCTAATGTGGTGGTGAAGGGAGTGATTTTAGAACGCAGGAGATAAAATGATCGATCAGGATCAGCTTGTCGGTGAGATCGAAGATGAGTTGTGGGAAATCCCAACCGTCGACGCACACGAGCATTTGCCGGCCGAAAAAGAACATATTCAAGGAAAAGCGGATTTTTACCATCTTTTTGAGCATTATTGTCAGGGAGATCTCGTCGCCGCAGGGGCGACTCAGGAAGATCTTGAATTTCTCAGCGATCGGGACCGGCCGCTGGAAGAACGCTGGCAGAAATTCCGCCCTCTTTTCCGTGCCATAAGGACCGGGGCTTACGCACGGTCGGCACTTTTAGCCATGCGGGATTTGCTGGGCGTAGAGGAACTGAATGGCGACTCGTATGTAAAAGTGGGGGAGCAGCTGGAATCACTGAGGGCCGAGGGTGAATACGATTTTGTGCTGCGGGAAAAATGCAATATTGCGGCGTGTATCGACTGCTGGCAGCTCGGCGCAGAGTTCCCGGACTACTTTTTTCATCTCGCACCAGGACCACAGCTGATCGATTTGTTCAGCAAAAACGCTCTGGACGAACTTGGGGCTGAATGCGGCATTTCTGTCCACAGCCTCGACGATCTTCTGGACTGCATGGATTGTATGATGGGGGAATGGGACAATAACCCGAAAGTCGTCGGGATAAAACTGGGACATGCTTACCAGAGGACCCTGAATTTCCGCAAAGTGGGTCGGGCGGAAGCCGAAAACGTATTCAACAAGATTCTTACCAACGAGACACACGCGCTATCGAATCATGAAGCGTTGCCGCTGCAGGATTACCTGGTGTTTCAGATGGTCGGACGTGCCAGCGAAATCGATCTGCCGATTGTGATCCATACAGGGCTTCAAGCCGGGAATTACAACCGGATTCGTAACCTCTCTC
>JAGXLK010000239.1 GCA_018334735.1 Planctomycetota bacterium
ACGATCTGGAAACGGTTAAACTGTTGTTGGATTTCCTTAACCCCAACAGCGTCAATCATCAATGGCAACACAACCTAGTAAACTCAAAAAAGGCCTCAGCCTTCGCCACGTCTTCTGTATAGCCTCCGGCGCCATGATCAGTTCCGGTCTGTTCGTCCTCCCCGGAATGGCGCACAAAATAGCGGGCCCGGGCGTCATCTGGTCCTATCTGTTGGCCGGTATCCTTGCTACGGCGGGCGCGCTCAGCATTGCGGAACTCACCACGGCTATGCCCAAGGCCGGGGGAGACTATTTTTTCATCACCCGGGGTTTTGGTCCGGGCGTGGGGACCGTGGCCGGGATTCTGAGCTGGTTTTCTCTCTCGCTTAAAAGCGCCTTCGCCATCGTCGGGATGGCCGGATTCTTAGCCCTGATTATCAACCTGAACGGAGTGCTGGCGGGAGGCATTTTGTGCGCCATTTTTGTGGGACTAAACCTGATTGGTGTCCGCGAAGCCGCCCGCGCGCAGGTATTCCTCGTAACCGGTCTTTTTGCGCTTCTTGCGTACTACGTCATCACCGGGATTCCGAAAATGAACTCCGAGCTGCTGGTGCCATTCGCCCCACGCGGTTTGGTTCCCATTTTCACGGCCACGGGATTTGTCTTCATTTCCTACGGCGGGCTCCTCAACGTTGCGAGTGTCGCGGAGGAAGTGCGTAATCCGGGTCGCAATATCCCGCTGGGTCTAATTCTTTCTCTGGTATCCGTGACCATTATTTACACACTCGTCGTCGTGGTGACCAGCGGTGTGCTGGCAAACGATGTGCTGGATGGTTCACTTCAGCCGATCTCCGATGGGGGGCAGGCGTTGATGGGCCGCACCGGATACATTCTGATGAGTATCGGTGCTATTCTGGCGTTCATTTCCACCGCTAATGCCGGGATCATGTCGGCCTCACGCTACCTGCTGGCTCTGAGCCGGGACAAACTGATCCCGTCTCCACTTTCGAACGTCAACGAGCGGTTCAACACACCTCATAGGGCGATCATTCTCACCGGTTTCGTCATACTGTTGAGTTTATTCCTGGAACTGAAGATCCTCGTTGAAGCCGCATCCACCGTGTTGATTCTGACCAACATTCTCGCGTGTTTATCGATCGTTGTTCTCCGGGAAAGTGGATTGCAGAACTACCGACCCGCCTTTCGTTCTCCGTTGTACCCGTGGCTTCAGATTGGCGGCGTGCTCGGTCTGGGGTTTGTGCTGTCGGAAATTGGAATCGATGCCTATTTCATAAGCGCCGGTCTCATATTGATCGGATTCCTGGGTTTCTGGTTTTACGGTCGCAAACACGTGAAAAGGGAATCCGCCTTGCTCCATCTCATCGAACGCATCACCGCCCGTGAACTGGTAACGGGCACGCTCGAAGAAGAGCTCAAGAGCATCATTCACGAACGCGACGAGGTCGTCAGGGATCGTTTCGACAAATTAGTTGAGACGTGTCCGGTGCTGGATCTTGAGAGGGAACATGAGAGGGGGGAAGTGTTTGAACTCGCGGGCGAGGAATTATCGTCGAAACTCGGACTCTCCACCGATGAAATCGCGACGGCATTGGCGGAGCGCGAAGCTCAGAGCAGCACAGCCGTGAACCGCTGGTTGGCGATTCCGCACATTATTGTTGATGGAGAAGACAAATTTGAGCTGGTTCTTGTTCGTTCCTCGGGCGGGATATATTTTTCCGATGAGGCACCCGAGGTAAAAGCCATGTTTTTCCTTGTGGGGACGATGGACCGGCGCAACTTCCACCTGTTCGCTCTGTCTGCCATTGCTCAGGTGACCGGGAATCCGGAGTTTCTGGAGCGGTGGTTGAAGGCAAAGAATGAGCGGGCGTTGCGGGACGTTTTGCTGCTCGGGCAACGACAGCGTTCCGACACTGAACGTCCAGGGCAGGGCCTCGACAGCGCGAGCTAAAGCGGTCCACCGCGGCAGCCTCATCGTTGGGCTAGTATGCGGGATGCAGATTGATACAGCCATATTTTGGGATCTCGATAATATCTGCAGGAAGTAATTGTGACATCCTGTAGACAACAACGACATCAGCCGCTTTCCGACGCAGCCATTTTCCCAAATCCGAATTGTTATTCTTTTTAAGAAAAAAATAGGGGATGCTGTGATGGTGGGCGAAACTACGAAGGTCTCTCGGTCGAGATAAAACCGAACTAATGATACCGTTCAGAAAACTACGAAAACGATAAAACAACGGATTTTGAGGACGGTCACATTTATCACGGGAGCCAGAATTGCTGGATTTTTCGGCTGCGCATTCGACGGGAAGGACACGTGCCGGCACGCATTCAGGGCGTCCGTTGAACCGATGGCGCACCCGACGTGATTTTGTAGTCGGCCTCTGCCTCTTTCAGAACAGATACGATTCCCTGAGCCGTAACGTCCCCGATTCCATCGACTTCGTTCAGCTTCTTTTCTGAGGCCGTCATCACGTCCCGGACCGCCCCGAAGGTTTCCAGAAGTTTCTCCGCCCTTTTGGGACCAATCCCCGGCAGGCTTTGAAGGATGTGCAGCTGTGTTTTGCGTTTTCCTTTTGGGCGATAACCGCCTCTCGGGAAGTTCCCCGATGCGATACGGTGTTTCTGACGCTCCGTGAACACGATGAGCCGTGCAGTTTCCTCGGGACAAAGCGAGCGCAAAATGGGCACACCGAACCCAACAGTGACGGCGATCAGAGCGCCCTGGATCGATTCTCGTTTGATATCCATATCTTCAAGCTGAGATGTCGTACCTTCCAGGATCAACACCCCGCGGCAGGCAGATCTTTTCAAACGCGAGATTTGAGAGAAAAGTCTGCCGTCAATGATGGAGATGGCCAGATCCCGCAAGGTTTTGCGTTCGAAAAGCAGAGATGAATGCAGCTGGTAATCTCCCAACTCAAGATGAGTTACGGTGGTTGATACGTCTGGAACGGTTTTCAGATGCTCCAGCACCCCGCTCCCCTTCTCTCGATCATCAACGAGGATACGGATGGGATTTTTGTCTTCGGCCGACAAATTTCCACGGAAATGTTTGCTCATTACTTCTCCCCATTTGAGGCAGTAGCTGCACCAGACCGTTCCATTTGCGGATTAAACGGAAGCCATTCTGTCTGCAGTCCCAAACCCGTTTCAAAAAGACATTTACACCTGGGTACAGGGCATCTATAATAAAGGGAGGAGACATGGAAAGGAAAGTTTATGTCATTAGAGTCCGCCAAATCGAACCGGAGAGATCCGGTTTTGGATAAGATCGACAGCATTCGCTCGAAGGCTCAGACACGGGCGTTGTTGTGGGGGTATATGGCGGCTTTTGTGGTGGCGGTCGGGTTTGTATTCGTGGGTGTAGTTCTTGACCACTGGCTGGTACTTCAGTCATTGGGACGGACGGCTTTCTTCTGGTCTTTCCTCACGCTATGTGCGCTGGGGACGGTTCTGGCCACAGTTTTCCCCCTTGTTTCCCGAATGAGTCGCTTATTTGTGGCCCGGCGAATCGAGTCCGAGTTCCCGGATCTGAAGAACAGTCTCATCAGCTATTTGCAGTGCCGAGGCGACAAGCGGCTTCCGTCCGAGATAAGAAGACTGCTCCGGGAAAAAGCTTATTCGCGGGTGAAATCCGTCGACGAGGAGATGTTATCGGAATCGCCGTTGAGCCGCTTTGTGCCGTGGCTACTGATCGCTTGCGTCATTTTGTTTGGCATTTACGGCGTGGCTTCGCCGAAGAGCGTGCCGGTAAGCTTGAAACGATTGTTCAAGCCGATGGCATCGATTCTCCCTCCCACTCGCACGCGGGTAACATCGGTTCAACCCGGAGACGTGTGGTTGTTGAAAGGGGATCGAATTTCGGTCAGAGCCCATATCAAGGGACAAAAACCGGACCACGCGGCTGTTATCTGGATCGGACCGGATGGGGCCGAAAAGCGCTTCTTACTTTCAAAAAGCACTGACGAGGTATGGACGGGCGTTTTTCCCAATATGCTCGAGGATTCGAGCTATTACGTGATCGCCGGGGATACTCGCTCCGCGCAATATTCGATCACCACACTTCCACGGCCGGCGGTTACCGGTGTGAATATATCTCTCGTTCCTCCCGATTACACGGAATTGCCGGAGCGATCTTTGGAGGGGGGAAATTTCGAGACGGTTGCCGGGGCTCAGGTGAATTTAACCGCCCGAACCAATTTGCCGCCTGCGGGCGGGAAAATTACGTTTGGATCGGGGGGGGCCGTCCCAATGGTAACGACGGAAGACGAAGGGGTTCTCGGGACCGATTTCACTGTGCGGCAATCCGATACCTACCGGATTTTTTTTAAAACCAGTGAGTATCCCGACGGATCGGTTTTCGAGAACGATTCGCCGTTGACGTATCACATAACCTGCCGTAATGACCGAGCTCCGGTGGTGCGAATTCTGGCGCCGGACAATGGCGTTCAAAAACAGTCCGATAGCAGGGTTGCTGTTGTCTACGGGGCAAAAGACGATTACGAGGTGACGTCCCTCTGGCTTTTCTACGAAGTCCAGGGTGGGCAGACGGATGTGGCTCGCATCCCTCTTGAAGAGACGGGTCCGAAAATCGATGGTCAATATGAATGGGACCTTTCGGAGCTTTCTCTAAATCCGCCGGCCCTGATCAGATATCGACTTGAGGCCAGGGACAACTTTCCTGATTCCCCTCAAGTGGGAATCTCGGACAAGCGGACCATACAGGTCGGCCAATTTGAGGAACAAGAGCTGGCTCAGGCTGGTGAAGAAGGCAGACCTGATGGCGAGCAGGAAAGTGAAAAAGGGACAGAAGACGAAAAATCGCCGGGGGAAACGAAAGGCCAGGAAAAGGGAGCTGAAGGAGAGGCGGGGGAAGGAGAAGAGAAGAAAAATGGGGAAAACGAGAAGCTCGGTGGGGAAAGAGAAGGAGAGGAAAAAACGGGCGCTGAAGGCGATCAGATGGCCCGGGAGGCTCGAGAAAAACGGGCCCGAGAAATTGCCGAGGCGGCGGAAAAGGCCAGGTCTCGGGGGGAGAAGGCAGAGCTGGGGCGAGAACAACAAGTAGCTGATGCGTCCGGTTCAGAGTCTTCCAAAGAAGGGAAGGGCGATCAAAAAGCCGATGGGGCGTGCTGCAAGGGTGGAGAGAAATCTTTGCCGGTGAGCAAGAACGGCGAGCAAAGCGGCAAGGAATCCCGGGGTGGAGCAAAACAACGACAGAAACCGGGCGAGGCGG
>JAGXLK010000240.1 GCA_018334735.1 Planctomycetota bacterium
CGACTGTGCCAATATTTCTGCCTGACCCAAATAGCTCAAACAACAGTAAAAATGCCCGCCGGGATACCCTCACAGCCCTGCGAACTCAAGTCAAAAAAGTGTTGGCGAGACGTCGGCACCGCATATCGGGCAGGTGTAATTGTGGCTGTGGCGTTCCACACCGGTGTTCATAGCACATTCGACACAGAAACGAGCTCCGCAGGCATCACATCGGACTGCCCTATCCATCAGATCTTTTGCCAGGGCTCTCGCCCGCGCAGCTGTTGTGTAGCCGGCTGAGGACTTTGCGGGGCACATCTCTTTCCCGCAAGACTCGCAGATCCCGGCCCGGCCTTTCGCCCCTAACGATCCGCCCGGCATTTCGATTGTTTTCGCCTCAGCCCCCCTCCCCCTGGCGAAAGCATGTTCAATCTGACGTGCGAAAGCTGTCCGACTGCATGGAGAAAAGAAACGACCGCGTGCCTCCAACTGCACATACTGTTCGGACGCATCAAGCCGCACTGGCCAAGCAAAAGCCCAAATATCGCTGTGAAGGTTGCAGACCTCTCTCGCCGCACCGTCGGCCTTTTGGCGGAGTTTCTCTCCCGAAAGTCGCTGGCCATCCCATTTCAAGGCCACAGGAAACGAGCACAGCCGCGTGCGCCCTTTTGGCTTCAGGCTCCCTCTTTCTATCTCCCTTTGTCCCATAACGCTTCTTGTCACCCTTTTCTTATCGCGGTATAAGGATCTTCATATCCTTCCCTCTATAACTATTTTATCCAATGAATTGGCTTTTCTCAACTATTTTTCGTTCCTCCGCCACCCGATTGATCCGCCCAAACGGTTCCCCAGCCACCTTTTAGCCCTCGCCACGCAGCTGAGTGGTCGGGGTCGTAAATACGGTATCGTTTGCCGGAGCGGATTTGGCGTAGGACAAGGAATGACGAGGAAGCGTATTTGCAAACCAGACCACTAAAGACCACCGGACGTCTCTCCGGAGAAAAGCGAGTATTCCCTGAATTTTCCTTCGGCGGCCGGTACCTCCCCGGTGGCAAGATACATTTTCCCTTCCGATGGTTTTAAAACAACGCTCAACAGGTTAATATTCTGCAAGACATCCTTATGACGCAGAGCCCGTTTCATGCTTTCCACGTCGAACGGACCTCCCATTCGCTCCGCGACCGTCCCCAGAGGCCAGTCCGCATTTCCCTTCCGCACCCCGCGTATGTCAAAATCGGTGGCGGAGTGATTCGCGTTCGAGATACTCCCCTCAGCCGGCCGTCGCACCTTCAGCTTCCGGTCAATCATCTCCACCACAACCGCAGTCTTCCTCCGCGCATTCGAAATTAGTATTGAACCCGACTCCGGCGGTTTGGCCTTCCGCAGAACCTGGACGGCCTCCTTGGTGGAACCGCAACTCCTCAGTATCCGTCGGATCGTGAAAAAAACAGGCTCCCCCCCGCCATCTTCCTCTCCGGCCGGCAGTTTATTGAAGGCGACTGTCAAACCCTTTTTGTTGGTGCCGGTTATCACACCGATCAGGCCCGGCCAGGTGAGGGAGACATATGGAACGCCTCCTTCGGGTTCCACGCGCAGAATCAAATGGGTCTTCGCAAGGGGGCGACCGGGATAATCATTCCAATCCAAATTTCGCCCATGTAGCAACTCACCATCTTTTGTGTTTTTCCCCCACACCGCGATCTGGCGGCAAAATAACCTGTCACCGATCAACGTGTAGAACAGATTGAGGAAAAGGACCTCTTCGTATTTCATACCACTGGCCCTGGCCAGCGCCTTTATCTCTTCCCGGTCCGAACGCTTGAGAAACCGTGCGATTCTCCGGCATTCGGTGTAGATCTGTTTCGGTTTCTCGCGTCTCATAAAACAGGCCGTTCGAAGAAAAGTCGGATGAAGTTCCTGGATCGTTTTGCCAAACTTCTCCCCGAACCGACGTCCGATCGCCTTCGGGTTGCCTTTCACGGACAGCTGAGCTGGTTCCCCACCGGCACCGAGAGATGCAGAAAAGACCAGCACCAGGGATGCCAGCAGAAGGCCAGAATTTCGCCGTCGCCAAATTTTCTTGTTCATTTATTTCCCTTGAACTGTCCGCAATTTGCTCCGGGCCGATCCGGTGTTTCCGGGAAAGTTTGGAAAGCCCCGATATTCTGAGTTTTTTGCACGCGTTCTTCCCGGCAAAGACCATCGAATTATCCCATCTATTATCACCCGAATCCAAATCCAAGTCCAGCCAACAAACTTGTGGGGAATTTGCGCCCGGTTCCATTCACCAACCGGTGGACATCTCACGCCAATCCACGGTCACCAGGCAGTTAAACGACCGACAGCTCAAATTCCTCATTGCCCGCCGAACTTGACATGGGCGGGGGCAGCTCAGGTAGAATCCGGGTGTTAAATGGGGAACGCGCGGCTCGTCCACTTTATCTCCATAATGGAAAGGTCTGCATTTTGTCGCACAACATCGGCATTATTGGCTACGGCATCGTTGGCGAGGGGGTCGAGCACGCTCTGGCTCCAGCAGCTGACGCGGTCAGAATTTATGACAAATACAAAGAACACGACACACTTGAGGAAACGGTCCGCAATTCGACGTTTCTGTTTGTCTGCGTCCCGACTCCCTGTGATTTCGAGGCACAGACAATCGACTTGAGCATAATGGACGAAGTAATGGAAGCTCTGGCCGCTCTGACCGACGGTGACCAGATCGTGATCATAAAATCCACTGTTGTCCCGGGTACAACGGACACCTACGCCCAGCAGTACGAAGATCTGAACCTGGCCATGGTGCCTGAATTTTTGCGCGAAAAGACACACCTCGAGGATGCCAAAAATCCCTCTCGCGTGGTGGTTGGCGCGAACTGTGAGGAGGTCGCCCGGCGTATTAAGTCGCTCTACCGCCGGGCCTTTCCCGAAGTTCCCATTTTCCTCTTGCAGACCGCTGAAGCCGAACTGGTAAAATATATGTCCAACTGCTTTCTCGCGGCGAAAGTCATTCTTGCCAACGTCTTTTCCGAGTATGCAGAAGCCATCGGGGGAAATTATGACGAGCTCAAAGAAGCGCTCACGACCGACCCCCGCATCATCGACGACCATCTCGAGGTAACGGAAGAGCGAGGATTCGGGGGAAAGTGTTTCCCAAAAGACCTGAACGCGCTGATCGGCTTTGCTCGGTCTCAGGGGCTCGATGCCGATCTTTTGGACGCGATCTGGCGGAAGAATATGGAAGTACGAAAGACGCTCGATTGGAAGCGTATCCCGGGGGCTTCTTCGGCCGATATGGAGTGGCCCGAGAGGTGACAAATGGTCGCTACACGCTCCCGTGCTCCAGAACCGCCAGCCGGAAGCCGGGGTTCTGGCCCGGATTTTACGGATAATTAGAAGCTATTGTTGCCGACTCAGGATAGAATCTTTATTGAACACCGTTCATAACCCTTCTCAGCCAAAAATCCGGGTTAGGCGTTGACATCAGCCCACCGCTTTTTCTATATTTCATGCAGGTGATCTTTCTCAGAAAGGATCCAATCGGTGCAAAATCATCTTCTCGAGGTGTCTGAAAATCTGGGCAACCCCCGAATCTGCGTCGTCGGCGACCTTATGCTCGACACCTATGTCTGGGGCCGGGTCAGTCGGGTCTCGCCCGAAGGCCCCATCCCGATTCTCCACGTCGATCGCAAGGAACACCGTCCCGGCGGCGCCGGTAGCGTTGCCTCAATGCTCTGTGCCCTTGAATGTTCGGTCTCGTGCGTGGGAGTTATTGGCCAGGACCCGGCCGCCAAAGAGCTCAGACGGGAACTGCAAGCAGCAGGAGCCGATACCACCGGTCTTATCCCCAGTGCGGACCGCCCCACCATTCTGAAAACCCGCTACCTGGGATACGTCCAATCCGCCGGACGAGGTCTTCAACAAATCGTCCGGGTTGACGAAGAAATCACCGACCCCATCCCTCCCGAGATCGCCGACAAGGTCCTCAAACAGGTCAAAACTTCACTCGATGGGTCGGATCTTCTGCTGATTCAGGATATGGCCAAAGGGTTATTCACACCGAGCTTGCTGCAAAAACTCATTCAAACAGCCCGCAAAGCAAGTAAACGCGTCATTGTCGACCCGGAATGCAGCGAGGATTACTCTGGTTACCACAGTGCCGACTATCTTCTCCCGAACAGGCTGGAAACCGAAGCGGCCACTAAAACTCAGCTTGATAATGTCGACAGTTACCGCGAAGCTGCACGGCAATTGCTCAAAGATCTTGATCTTGAAAATGTGATAATTACCCTCGATCGGGAAGGGATGTTCTACGCAACGGCCGAAGGTACTGAACGCCACGTAGCAACAAAGCCGCGGTCTGTGCTCGACGTTACAGGTGCGGGGGATATGGTCGCCGCCATGATCTCTCTGGCCATAGCCGAGCAGACTCCCCTTGACAACGCGGTTGCTCTGGCCAATGCTGCCGCGGGGATGGAGGTAAGCCGGCAGGGAGCTTCACCAATCTCACGGGCCGAAATGATAGCCGATCTCCGCTCCGAGTCCTCGCCGGGACTCCGCAAAATCAAGACCCGCGACGAACTCCAGAACATCCTCGACGAAGGCCGCAAACAGGGGAAAAGCGTTGCTTTCACGAATGGCGTTTTCGATCTCCTTCATCTCGGTCATATGGAACTCATCCGCTTCGCCGGTCAGCAGGCCGATGAACTCGTGGTAGCGGTTAACAGCGATCGGTCCGTGCGTGAACTCAAAGGGCCATCGCGCCCGATCAATTCGGAAGATGCACGCGCCCGAACGCTCGCCAGTCTCCCACATGTCGATTATGTGGTCATCTTCGAAGAAAGAAGTGTCCTGCCGCTCATCAAACAGTTGCGACCGGACGTGCTTGTCAAAGGTGGAGATTACGATAAGGCGGGGGTTGTCGGCTATGAATTTGTGGAATCCTATGGAGGTCAGGTTAAACTTGCCCCAAAAGTTGAGGGGCTTTCCACCACAGAATTGATTCGAAGGATTACCGAAAATAATGAAGGAAACGATTGAAAAAATACTGAGACGTAGTGCCGAGGTCCATAACCAACTGGCCGAAAATGCAGAAAGCGTGTCAAAGTTTGTTAATATCATCCTCAAGCACATGCAAAATGGCGCAACCCTCTACGTGATGGGGAACGGGGGCAGCGCGGCCGATGCGCAACATCTGGCTGGCGAACTTGTCGGGCGGTTCGAACGGGAACGTCAGGGGCTTCCGTGCG
>JAGXLK010000241.1 GCA_018334735.1 Planctomycetota bacterium
GGGGAAGCAGTTAAAGCCAATCGTTTCTCAACGTAACGTTCGCCTCGTTGCTGATCACTGATTTTAAGTTGCCAGATGTTATGCGCCGTTTTTTTAGCCCGGATTTTTGGCTGAGAAGGGTTGTGAACGGTGTTCAATAAAGATTCTACCCTGATTGGGCAAGAATGGCTTCCGATTATCCGTAAAGTTCAGGCTAGGCGATCCATGCGGGCATTTTCTCTGACCTCCTATCCCGGCATTCATTCGGCCGCAAAGCGGTCTCACTTCACACCGGGCTCCTTCTGAATCGCCCGCTTCGCGGGCTCTGCCAGGAGAAAAGTCCCCAGTATGTTCGCCCCACAAACGACGGTTTTTTCTGCAAACGTGAACAGAAGCCTGATTGTTGGTCGTTTGTGCTGCGAGGAGGCCAGGTTTCTGCACCGCGTTCTGAACTCCAGCCCCGCAGAGCGGTTCTGAAGTCCAGTCCGCTCGCGGCTCCGGGGCGTTGCGCGCTGACAGATCCGCCGGGCTTGTCCCGGCGTGCTTAAGAGTTCAACCTACAAAAGGTGCTGCGGACATCTCGAATCCGCCGTGGCTTGACCCGGCGATTGTCAGGTTTTTGCTGCAGACACCGGAAATCGCTCCATAAGCGTGAGACCTCCCCGCCGCAAGGGCGGGGCATCCACCGATGTGTGTGGGCGCCGCCTGGTAGGTTGAAGCATAAGGATCCCCACCGCGAGGGTGGGGTATTTCCCGCTCGCGGGGATTGAGACTCGAGTTCAGATCCGGATTTTCAGACAGAGCCCAAACCGATGGGCTGAAAAGACCGCTTTTCCGACCTTTCTTTCCAACGTTCAGATCTGATGATATAATTGTCGGCAGAACTGTTTTCACACGGACAACAACCTTCTGTAGATCAACGAAAAGAAACAGCATGGATCAAGAACAAAAGAGTGTAGCGGTGGTTGGAGCGAGTGGAATCGGCAAACATCACGCCAAATGGTGGGATTTCGAAGGAGCGCGCGTCTGCGGTTTTGTCGGAACGAGCTCTGAATCCGTTGCCGACACACAAGACGTGCTCTCAGATCTTTTCGGATACGAAGGTCCGGGCTACACGGATCTGGCGGAGCTTCTGGAACGCGAACATCCGGATATTGTCGATGTGTGTACGCCGCCGGATTGCCATTTTGAGCACGTGCTGACGGCAATTGGTGAATTGAAAGATACACTTTGCGAAAAACCGTTTGTATATGACGAGAAATTGGAAAGCGAAGGAATACTTGATAAGGCAAAAAGTCTCGTTTCGGCCGCGGCCAGTGCCGGCGTCCGAATCGGTATGTGTTCGCAGTATCATGTGTCGGCGAGGAAATGCCAGGATCTGTTGGGACAAAACACGGACGACGCGGAGGTTAAAAAATTTCGCGGACAGCTTGCATCGCCCGCCAGGGACCGCGCCCCAAACCCTGTGGAAAGCTGGATGGACCTGGCTCCACACATGCTCGCTGGTCTTCAGGCAACCGTCCCCGGCGCCACGATCAATTTTCGGTCACTTGAAACTTCTTTTTCCGGCTATGGAGCCAAAGCCTCTTTCACAGTAGACGCGAGTAATGGGACACAGGTTGAGTGCGAAATCGTAACCAATCGCACACTTCCTGAGGAAGAAACGAGCCATATAAGACGCTTCGAACTCAACGGGCATACTTATGACATCGGTGGGGGAAAAAATGAAAACGGTATTTACTGTGCGGAAATTGAAACTGATTGGGGCATATTTCAATATCCCGATCCCCTCCGGCTTCTGATACGGAACTTCCTCGGTGGCGACGTCCTTATTGACGGGCCGGCGGCCCTGAAGAATCTGAATTGGTTGCTCAAGATCGCTGAACATCACCAGGAATCATAGCGATCTCGCTTTTCCCGTCCGCGGCTCAGCGGAAAAACTGCACGCCTCCCCATCCGTCGATGACTATGTATGGGAAGTCGGGAACAGGTGGAGATTCACCGTACATCATGGAGGCAGTATCCATCCTGGAGGAATCGAGCCACTTTGCGTGACCGTCCCCATAGAGCTGGTTCAATCCCTGGATTTGAGTGTGGTCGAAGACCGCCGGCTCAGCTCCCCAAGAACTGCCGCTCCAGGGATGATTGCTGTCAAAGGAGTTGGTAAACGGGTGCCACCGCAGAACATCGCTCATCAGTAATCGATTGCCAGCCTGCGGATGTGTATCAACCAGTTCCAGCTCGGCCCCATTTTTGAGTCCGTCGGTCCAATCACTTACCCGGCCATAGTAGCCGTAGCTCATCCGCGTCCCCTCGTAAGAGCCCCACCACCCACTCATGCGGTTCTCCGCCCATTCGGCCTTGAATTGACGATCCGTGGACGGGCAGAAAACGAGCGATTCCGCACGGACACTGTTGTTCGCAATATCGAACGGCGTTCCGATGTACCTGTTAACGGCTTCCATATTGAGTTCCCCCGAAAATTCATCGGGAGCGGAATGTCTCTCCCAGACAATCTGGGGACGGTGGTAACCGCTGTTCCAGGGGGGCTGGGCGCTACGGAGAGGCTGGGAATGGTCCACAAAATAAGCTCCCCACCCAACGGACCATTGTTTCAGGTTGCCCAGACAGACCGTTCTCCGGGCCGCTTCGCGGGCGCTTTCCAGTGCCGGCATAAGCATCGCCGCCAGAATAGCTATGATAGCGACAACCACCAGCAGTTCTATCAGCGTGAAACCCTGCCGTTTGTGCGTGAATACCGTGTCCATAGTCAGCCTCCTCGCAGCTGAAGCAGCAATTGTACCAGGCCCCAGGACCCATTCCAATATCAGCTCCCGACTATTCCATATATTTTGTTATCTTAACATCCAGGACAATTTTATGAAAGAAAAACGGGTTGTTCGCCCTTTCCGCCCCGGCCCTGGCGGGCCCTTTTCGGGTTCAATAGCCCCCGCTAAACTCGACTCTGCATTTCCGCCCCGCGCAGATCGGAAAATTGGCACCCGGGCAAAACTCATCTATCCCGGCAGAAACAGAATTCCATTTCCGTTATAGTAACTATTTTACCTGCACTTACTTGAACAAAGTTGGAGAAAACAATGGATCGCGCTGAAGAATTCGGTCTGAAATGCGAAAGAGTACGCCGTTTCATTTCAGAGAACAATCTCGACGGGATTGTGATGGGGCGCACGGATTCTTTCGCCTGGCTGGGATGTGGAGCGAACAACGTCGTCAATTCCGCCCAGGAAACCGGCGTGGGGACTTTCGTCGTAACGCCCGAAAATGTCACCCTGGTGGCGAATAATATTGAAACAGAACGGCTTCTGACCGAAGAATTGGCCGGGATAGAATTGGACACGGCCATTTTCCCGTGGCATGAACCCGACCAGAGGGATCACATCGTCGACGGCCTTCTGAGCGGCGAACGTTGCGTAGCTGATGATGGTTCCTGCGATCTGCCGTCTCCTCCTGCGGGTTTCCAGCAGTTGCGTTTTCAGTTGCTGGAACCTGAAATCGAACGGTATCGAAAACAGGGACATGACGCCAGCGAAGCGATGGAAAACGCTGCCCGCCACGTAGAACGCGGGATGGTCGAGTCCGAAGTTGCGTCACTTCTTGCGCTGGAATACACGCGCCGGGGGTTGACCCCTGTGGTTCTGCTGGTCGCGGCCGATGAACGCGTACGGCAGTGGCGACACCCCCGACCGAAAAACATGCCAATCGAACAGTATGCTATGCTTGTGGCGTGTGGACGAAGACAGGGTCTGGTGACAGCGATGACGCGGTTCGTTCATTTCGGGGAACTCTCCGAAGATCTTGCCGCCCGGCATAAAGCGGTCTGTCGCGTTGATGCTGAATTCATCCTGAACACCCGGCCCGGTCGGCCTGCCTCTGAAGTTTTTGCAGCCGGACAGAAAGCATATAAAATGGTCGGTTTTGAAGATGAATGGGAACTTCACCATCAAGGCGGTGCCATCGGATACCTCCCACGAGAATATATTGTCAACCCTACCACCCCCTACGCCGTTAAAAAACCCCAGGCATTCGCATGGAACCCCTCCATCTGTGGAACGAAAAGCGAGGATACCATTCTGATAGAGGAACACGGTGTCGAGCTTTTGACAGAACCTTCAGACGACTGGCCTTTGGTGGAGGTCGAAGTGGAGGGGCAGATGCTCCCCCGGCCGGGTATGCTCGTTAAATGAAGCTGAACCGACCCGTTGTCATAGTTCTCGGCATTCCGGCAGCAGTTCTTCGATGTCCGCCAAATGGTATCCCACGGTTGTCTCACTACGCGCGGCGGCGGCTCCGGCGGCCACAGCCCGGAAAAGCGCTGCTCGCCCCTCTGATCCGCTTTCCAGCGCGGAAAACCATCCGGCAAGAAACGCATCGCCCGTACCGACTGTGTTTTTCACGTCGTCTGCGGGTAAGTTGCACGATACCCCCAGAGTCTCTCCTTCGCGCACAAGATATGCACCTTCCGCTCCGGCGGTAAGCAAGACGGTCGGAACTAATGACAGTAATTCCCGGCATTTTTCCACCGCGTCTTCGACCTGAAGTTCAAGCTCAAAATACTCTCCCAATTCAGCGATGTTGGGTTTAACAGTGTTGACAACGCCGGAATCAATGGACGCCCGCAAAGCTGGGCCGCTGGTATCCACAATAACTGAAGCATCGGTCGCACAAATGCGAATAAGTTCTACGAATTCATCAAGACTGATACCCGGCGGTAGCGAGCCGCAAAAAGAGAGCCAAACGCTGCCTTTCGGTCGATTCAATTCTTCGGAAAGAACGGTTTTCAATTTTTGAAGGTCCTCCGGAACAACTTGAAAGCCCTGTTCTCGCAGGTGTGTCGTCGTTCCTTCCTCCGGATCGAGAATTGTGGTATTCGTGCGGGTCAAACCATCGACAGTGCACAAATTCGCGTGAACTTTATCTCGGGAGAGTTGTTCTGCAAACAGAGGCATTTCATTTTTCCCCACCAGACCCGTTGCCACACAAGAAACGCCAAGCCGCTGTACACCTCTGGCAACATTGATCCCTTTTCCTGCCGGGAGCAACCCGGTTCGAGTGGCACGGGCATGTTGTCCCACCTTGAATGCGGCAACTTCGAGAGTTTTATCAAGGGCGGGATTCAGCGTGACAGTAATGATCATTCGGGGGCGGCTCCCGGCAATTCTTTCACCAGGGTCACTTCATTACCGCGCTCGTTGTAAGTTACACCATCAACGAATTCCTGGCT
>JAGXLK010000242.1 GCA_018334735.1 Planctomycetota bacterium
GGGGGAAGAGACCATGGTCTTTAAGTTTTTGGATTAACTTCATGTTATCCTCGTTATCGAACCAGTCAGCGATTGCTGTCGCCATCGTCGGACCAATATCTTCCATCTCCCGCAATTCCTCCGCACCGGCATCTGCCAGACTATCGATCGATCCAAACTCGCGGGCCAGATCCGATGCCGTCGCTTCCCCCACGTGTGGAATACCGAGCCCGTAGATCAGCCGGGTAAGCGTCGCGTTGTCTCGGCTTTCATCGATGGCTTCAACGAGATTTTTCGCGCTCTTCTCGGCCATCCGGTTGAGTTCCTCGAGTTCGTCCACCGTCAGATCGAACAAGTCAGCCGTATCCTCCACCAGCTCGCGTTCAACCAGTTGTTCGGCAATTTTGTCGCCGAGTCCGTCGATGTCCAGCGCCGGTTTCGAACCACAATGGGTCAGGCGCTGCCGGAGTTGAGCGGGACAGGACGCGTTCGTACAACGGTGGATGGCTTCCCCGGCGGGACGCGATACTTCGCTTCCGCAGACCGGACAGGTATCGGGAAGGTGATATTTTTCTTCCTCACCGGTGCGTTTATCCTCAACAACACGCACCACATGCGGGATGACATCCCCCGCACGTTCCACAAGCACGTGATCTCCGACGCGAATGTCTTTCCTGTCCACCTCGTCCTGGTTGTGGAGGCTGACGTGTGAGACTTCCACGCCTCCGATCCGCACGGGATGAAGTATGGCCACGGGAGTGAGCGCCCCGGTACGGCCCACATACGGCTTGATTTTCTGGATTTGGGTAACTTCTCGCCGGGGCTCGAACTTCCAGGCCACCGCCCAGTGAGGGTTCGATGCCCGCGTGCCGAGGGTCTCGTGTGCCGATAGATTATCAATCTTGAACACACAACCGTCGATCTCGTATGGCAGGCCCTCCCGCTCCTCCACCATATTCTCATAATACTGCGCCGCCTGTTCGGGGGACTCGACGCGTTCGGTTCGCGAATTTGTCTTCAGGCCCAGATTTTCCATCAGTTGCAGACATTCCCACTGGGAAGCAGGCCGTGAACTGGACGAAGGAGCAACTTCCCAGAAGAAGATACGGAGTGGTCTTTTGGCGGTAACCCGTGGATCCAGCTGGCGCAGACTTCCGGCAGCGGCATTTCGGGGATTCGCAAACGTCTTTTTGCCTTCATCCTCCTGTCGCCGATTCAGTTCGTTGAACTCTTCTTTCTCCATGTAAACTTCGCCGCGCACCACCAGGTGCTCGGGAATCGAAATATCCTCGATCTGCGGTTGAAGCCGCAAAAGGATTTCGTTGATCGTCTTCGCGTTCTCGGTGACATCTTCTCCAATTTCGCCGTCCCCACGAGTCGCCGCCGTCGTGAAAGAACCATTTTCGTAGACGATTTCAAGGCTTGCGCCGTCGTATTTCGGCTCCACAACCAGAGTGACGGTATCCTGACCGAGTTCTTCACAGCAGGTCTCCCAGAAATGGCGAAATCCTTTCTCTTCTTTGACAGCCTGCAGGCTGAGCATCGGGCTTTCATGGGCAATCGTGCCCAGCTCGTCTTGCGGTTCCGCGCCGACCCGCTGGGTCGGGCTGTCCTCGGTTACAAGCTCGGGGTATTCCTCCTCGATTTCCTCCAGTTCCGACTTGAGCCGGTCGTATTCCGCATCGGATATCTCCGGATCGTCCAGCACGTAGTAGCGATAATTGTGATGCTCGATCTCCTCCCGGAGTTCCTCGGCCCGATGCCGCCCTTCGTCTTTCGACATCTCAGAGATGTTTTTGTCGGATTCTGGCATTTCGAGTTGAGAGTTCAGAGTTGAGAGTTATGAGTGAACGGACGAATGGGAATTGTTGAGCAGACTGGACTTCAGCGCCGGGTTGCGGCGCTGGCGTTCAGGATGCGGGCCACCAGCCCGTTCTGTGTCCAAGGGCTTTTGAATAACAGGAGGACGCGAGTACATTCACCACATATATAAACCCCGGGCGACCGCCGGGTATGGAGTGCGGTGGCTCGTGTTCGATTAGCGTGCTTTGTTCCGGTCCAAAAGAGGCCCGTCAGGGCCGATTCAGCCATAGCCCCGAAGATGTGAATGGATCGCCCGCTCGGCGGGCTCACGGCATGGCACAAGGCTAAACCATGCGGTGGTTTGCCACCGCTCTGTCGTCTCCGGGTTTGCCCGGTGCACTCTGTTAAATAATCTCCTCTCTGAGCTGTTTGAGTGTCAATGTATTCACCACATCGTTGGCCTCCAACCACCCGCGGCGGGCGACGCCAACGGCGAAACGCATGAAATCGAGTCCGGCCTCCTTATGAGCATCTGTGCCGAAGGTAAACCGCACGCCGGCTTCCAGCGCCCGTTTGCAGTGGGTATCCGGCAGATCGAGCCGGTCCGGCTGGGCGTTAATCTCCACATAAACTCCGTGTTCGGCGCAGGCTTCAATCAATTTGTCGGTATCCAGCGGCAGCGGATCACGTTTCCCGAGCACACGGTTCAGGGGATGTCCAAGACAGTGTACGACACCGCTTTTCACGGCGGAGATCAGTCGGTCGGTCTGCCTGTCTTCACTCAGGTTAAGGTTGTAGTGCATGCTCGCCACAACCCAGTCCAGTTCAGCCAGGGTATCTTCTTCCAGATCCAGTTTGCCGTCTTTCAGCACATCGACTTCCACGCCGGCCAGCAACTCTATACCATCGATGGAATCGCTGACCTCCCGGATATTGTCGGCGTGCTCTCGAATTTCTTCATCATCCAGTCCACCCGCCACCGAAACGGCCTGTGAGTGATCGGTGATGGCCAGATATTCCAGCCCGCGGTCGCGGGCGGCTTTTGCCATTTCCTCAATCGTGGCCGAGCCGTCGGTGGCGTTGGTATGCGACTGCAGATCGCCCCGGACATCCTCCAATTCGATCAGAGTCGGCAGCTCGTCGTTTCCCGCAGCTTCCAATTCACCCCGGTTTTCCCGCAGTTCCGGGGGAACCCAGGCCATATTCAGCCTGTGATAGACCGATTCTTCATCGTTTCCGGCCAGCCGTTCTTCATCTTTGAGCAATCCGTATTCGTTCAGTTTCCAGTCGCGCTCCTGCGCTCGTTTTCGGACAGCGATGTTGTGGGCTTTGGATCCGGTGAAATACATCAGGGCCGACCCGAAAGTCTCCGGCTCGAAAAAGCGGAAATCAACCTGCAGTCCGCTATCAAGCCTCACCGTAAGACGTTCTTCGCCCCGGCTCATGATTTCATGGATGGAATCGTGTTCCGCAATACGATCGCTGGCCGTCTCCCTGTCTTCGGCATGGACCAGAATATCGAGATCGCCAACGGTTTCTTTGCGTCGACGGAAACTCCCGGCGACTTCCCAGCGTTCGACCTCCTTGCACTCGTCCAGGTAACTGCCCAGAGTGTCGACGTGTTCCGCGGCGGCCTGCCAGAGGATACGCCCGGCGGTCGATTCGACGGTTTCGATCCCCGACAGGATATTTTGCTCCGTCTTTTCGCCCATTCCTTCCAGTTCCCGGACTTTGCCTTCCTCACAGGCTTTTCGCAGCTCATCGAGGTTTGCGATGTTGAGTTCATCGTAGAGCTGTTTCACTTTCCGCGGCCCAAGATTGGGAACTTCCATCAGTTCGGTAATGTTGGGCGGAAATTCGTCTCTCAACTCCTCGAGCCGCTTGCAGGATCCGTGATCGACGATTTCCTTGATCTTATCGGCCGTGCTGTCCCCGATATCGGGGAGTTCGGTCAGATCCTCCCCGTCCTCCACCACCATTTCCTCAATACGGCGTGACTCGTCGCGCACGGTGCGCGCGGCATTGCGGTACGAGCGGATGCGGAATGGATTCGCGTCTTTCAGCGCCAGAAGATCCGCAATTTCGTCAAATATGTCCCCGATCTGTTCGTTTTCCATTTTTGCATTTCATCATACTGGGAGTCGTTTCTCGACCGGCCCTGTGCCTCCGCCGCAACGATCAGGTCACTACGCGCGCTTGATTCACAAATCGCCCTCCATCGGCGCAAGACCGGATGGAACATCGTAAGGTCATGTGATACCTGTATGGTCTTCACAGCTTCTCTGAAGCATAAATCCGGCCTATCCTCTATCGGTAGTTTGTGGTTAGTCGGAAGTCCTGGCCACATAGGTCATTGCGAGTCCATCGTAAGATGGGCGAAGCAATCTCGTCGTTTAGTTTTGCCCAACAGCGAGATTGCCGCGGCGCCCCGCTACGCGTAACCCTCGCAATGACACGTGAATCTGAACGGCTGAGTATAACGCACCCTAAACGTGTACCATCGGCAATATGCAGGTTAGACTCTGACTGATTGTCAAAGGATCGCTGCTGCGCCAAGATGTCTTCAACGTATTCGCAGCTACAGCCCGGCGCTGATCATTTGGCGTCCGGCTGTTCCTGGATATGCACGGTGCTGGCCTGCGGGCCTTTCATCCCGGTTTCGGCCACGTATCTGACGACCGTACCTTCCTGGAGTGCGTCGAACGCATCGTTCAGGACGCTGTTGCGGTGAAAGTAAATCTCCTCGTTCGTCTCCGCGGCCCGGAGGAAACCGTAGTCCTCATCCTCAAATAGTTTCGTAACGATGCCCTGCTGTTCTTGTTCGGGGTGTGTTTTGGTTTTGCCGTGCTGGCGCTCGGCCAATTTTTTAATTTGCCGTCGCGCCCGATCGAAAACCTTCCGCAACGCGACATGGAACGGGTCGTGCATATCTTCTTTATTCGGATTATTGGTGGCGATCACCTCATGCCCGGGCGGCACACGAACCATCAGGCGGATGCGGAATGGGTGCCCGGTTTCCTTATGTTCGTGAACCTTTTCGACTGTGAGGTGACAACTGATGATATTGTCGTGAACCTCTTCGAGTCGTTCGACCTGTTCGCGGATCAGCTCATCGGCATTTTGCGGTTTGTCCGTGTCCGGAAAACTTACCTCCAGCGGTACTTCCATGAGATCTTTCTCCCAATTATTGCGGTTGGGTTTGCCAAAGAAACGGAACGAATTCACACGGCAAAAAAAAAGCTTGGAAGGGAAGCATAAACGTCGCTGATGAGTAAAACTCAAGACTCTCCGGAAGGGGGAGAGGGATATCTGGTGGGTGGATTCAAAGATGTCGATCCCTCTATCCCCTGGCGGGCGAGCCAGCGCGGGCACACTGGCTCTCCGGAGAGACGGGACTGCTCCGAATAGGTCTGGCAGAAATGCATGCAGCC
>JAGXLK010000243.1 GCA_018334735.1 Planctomycetota bacterium
CCCCTCGGTCAAGGAGTAATGAATTCGGTGGGAATGGCCATGGCCGAAAGACACCTGGCGGCCATCTTCAATCAACCCGAACAGGAAATCGTCGGCCATTACACCTACGCTTTCTGCAGCGATGGCGATCTGATGGAAGGGGCTTCCCATGAAGCCGCCTCACTGGCCGGGCACCTGGGTCTGGGCAAACTGATCTGGATCTACGATGACAACCACATCAGCATCGAAGGCGAGACCGAGATTACGTACTCCGACGATGTCCCGGCGCGTTTCAAAGCCTACGGATGGCAGGTCATCGACCTGGGTGAGAAAGCCAACGACCTCGATGCTATCTCGGAGGGGATCGAGACAGCCCGGGGAGAACCCGACAAACCCTCAATCATTGTAATCCGGACTCACATCGGTTACGGCTCCCCGAACATGCAGGATACTCCGGATGCTCATGGCGCGCCCCTTGGCGACGATGAGATCAAGTTGACGAAAGGTTTCTACGGCTGGCCGGAAGAAAAGAACTTTTGGGTCCCTGAAGAGGTTAAAGCCCACATGAGCCAGGCTGTCGAGCGAGGGCAAGAATTGGAAGCGGAATGGCGCCAGGCAGTTGAAAAATACCGGGAAGACCACCCGGAACTGGCCGAACAATTCGACGCCTGTCTCTCCGGCGATCTGCCCGAGGGGTGGGATGAAGAAGTCCCGCAATTCAAGCCCGAAGACGGTCCGATGGCCACCAGAAATGCTGGCGGAGATGCCCTGAGGGGAATCGCTTCGCGTGTTCCGTGGCTGTTGGGTGGAAGCGCAGATCTTGCGCCTTCCACAAAAACGCTGCTTGAAGACACCGATTATTTCAAACCCGGGCAATACGAAAACCGCAACGTTGCTTTCGGCGTGCGGGAACACGTTATGTGCGGCGCATGCTCAGGAATGGCCCTGCACGGCGGCGTGCGACCGTTTGCGGCAACCTTTTTTGTCTTCACAGATTACGCCCGTCCTTCCATACGGCTCGCCGCCATGATGGAGCTGCCGGTCATCTATCACATGACGCACGATTCCATCGGGATCGGAGAAGACGGTCCGACCCATCAACCGGTGGAACACCTGGCGTCCCTGAGGGCCATGCCGAACCTCTGCGTGATTCGCCCCGCGGATCCCACCGAGGCCGCTGCCGCATGGCGATGTGCGGTCAGCCGTCAGAACAGTCCCACGCTGATGGTCCTGACCCGGCAGAAAATGGATGTGATCGATCGCGAGAAGTATCCTTCGGCCGATGAGCTTTTCAAAGGCGCCTACGTGCTCTCACCCGAAGAAGGCAAAGAACCGGACATCGTCCTGATGGCCAGCGGGAGCGAAGTTGCACTTATCCTTGAGGCGCAGGAGGACCTCCGTGAAAACGGCGTGGATGCCCGGGTAGTCAGTTTCCCCAGCTGGGAGCTCTTCCGCGAACAGCCGCAGGACGACCGCGATGAGGTGATTCCACCAAATGTAAGCGCGCGCCTGGCGGTGGAAGCGGGGGCATCGACAGGTTGGCGGGAATGGATCGGAGATGACGGGGAAACGATCACGGTCGATCGGTTCGGAGCGAGCGCGCCCTATAAGGATAATTTCGAGCACTTTGGTTTCACGGTTGAAAATGTAGTGCAAACCGCCTGTGAAATGCAGGAATCAGACTGAGGGCCAAAATGCTGGTCGGATTTGCCCTCTTTGCGATCACAGTAAATGCCAGAGAACTGTAGGTCGGCATCGCCGAGGTGGACCTGCCGTTGGGCTGTGGCCATTTTTGCGAGACCAGCAGGAGATGGGATCCCGAGTCAACGATGGCAGTATTGGGTGAGAATACCGGTTCTATCGAGGCTCTCTTGAGCTACACACTCCTCCTATCCCGTCCCCCCGGAAGCCTAACCACACAGAAAAAGACAAACACTCGAGCCCCTGAGGGACTCACTACGAACCTGAAATTGATATTTCAGTTTGCAATAACCCCGGGAACGTGCAAATCAGTGAAACGTGCTCGTAGTGGGCCGCTTCAGCGGTCCGTCCTGCGGTCAAACGGATAAAGCCGACGAGCAACCGCAAACGATCGGGGCCCTGAAGGAGCTTAAGCATGGGCGAACTCCTCAAAACTGTGCCGCGTTCTGAACTCCAGCCCCGCGGGAGCGGTGCTGAAGTCCAGTCCGCTCCTCTTAATGCGGACTCGAGTTCAGCTGAGCCCGCCCGGCGGGCGAAGCGGGATTTATGCGCCTCGGGCGTACTTAAGGCGGAGGAGTTTCGGAAAATTTCCCCGCAGGGGGGGATATTGGCACGAGTACGATAGCGCCTTTCAATAACTGCGGGTTTTGTGCTTCAGGCGTTTCTCCGAACTCGCAGCTCGATTCGTTTTCAAGTTGCGAATTAAACAGAATTCCTTCTCAACTGCAACGAACATCGTTTGCCGTTATAGTAAAATGCTGTGTTGGGTTCAGCCGAATCACTTTGACGAATCCGCTGTGGTCCATCAGGAGATCCAAGATGCCTCCTTTACCGAATTTTCTGCACATCGGAGCGAGCAAATCGGCGTCAAGCTGGTTGTATTACATCTGCAAAGAAACCGAAGAGATTTATGTTCCCGAAACACCAGATAACGTGAATTTTTTCACTGTCCACTACCACAGAGGATTGGACTGGTATCGCGAAACATATTTTGCCGACGTCGGCGAGGAAAAAGCCGTTGGAGAGTTCAGCAATTCGTACATGTGCTACCGTCCCGCCCTCGAACGCATCGCGCGCCACATTCCTGACGTTAAGTTGACGATGACGCTTCGCCAGCCGATTGAAGCGCTGTATCTGGCCTGGGCACACATTCACCTGAAAGACAAACCGTACGGTTTCGACGGTCGAAAGGGAATAGGAATTCCCCTCCAAAAATGCCTCCACCACCACGGCCACTCGTGGTTTCGGCTTTACATGGACCCGCGATTTTACGCACGCCACCTGGAGGCAATCTACGAATTCTTCCCGCGCGAGCAGGTCTGCGTGATGTTCTACGATGATCTCTGCGACGATCCAGGAGGCTTTCTGCGCCGGTTTTACGATTTCCTGGAGGTCAAAGGCAACCTTGAAACTCCGCTCATCGATCAGGACATCAACCCCGACGCCGAAGATGCCGACGTGAAATCTCTGGATTCCGAGTTCCTGTCCGAGCTGCGAGACGTATTTGCGCCCGACATCCGCCATCTGGAAGATCTCACAGGACGTGACTTGAGCAACTGGTTGGAATAATTGTTCAAAAGGAATCAAACAATGCAAATCATGGAGTGGAATCCGGAAGATGTGCCGGATTACAACGAAGGTTTTGGATGCGGTTGCATACAGAAGGATTTCAACCTCACGGAGATTCACGGGGAACGCGAAATGCTGCGTCACGGTTTCGTGCAGGATATCGACGGGGACGGCAAACCGGAGATTATAACGCGCACTATGAATGCCAATCGGGCGCGCGCCATGCGACTTTCGGATGCTTCGACAATCTGGGTAAGTCCCGCTATTGCTCCACCACCAGAAGAATCCGTCCAGATCAGTGATATAGACGTCGGCGATCTTGATGAAGATGGAACACCGGAAGTTCTGCTCGCATCCTATCAGGGTGACGTCATCTGTCTCGATGCCACTGATGGATCGCTGAAATGGCACCGAAGACTCGATTATCTGATCAATAACTCCAGTCTGAAAGTGCGAAAAATCGCACCGGGGCCGGGTAAAAATATCGCGCTGACAGTGGCCGAAAAAGTGGAACGTGAATCCTACGGCGGCGAACGTCCGCGCTACAACCACATGGTCAAACCATCACTGCTCGTGCTGAACCATCGCGGAGAAACCGAATTTATTTGTGAAGAGTACGCCCCCCGAAACTCTGCCGGTCATTACACCTGGCCATTCGATATCGATAACGATGGATACTGCGAGATCGGATGCTGCGGGGAAAAGCAAGTTGTATGGTTTGACAATGACGGGACCCGACTTTTCAGTCTCCCTTCACCGGGGGAGGGCGGCCATCCCGATCATCTCTGGGTTTGCAACTGGGACACTTCCCGCGAGGGTCGCGAAATCATTTACCTCAACGGCACCAGGGGGGTAAAAATCTATAGCTGCTGGGGAGAACTGGTCCAGGAAGCCGATTATCCAAAAGATGTGGCGAGCCATCTGCAGTGGTTTTCTGTCCTGCCTGAGAGCGATCCTGCGGAACTGATTGCTTCTAATATTCGATCGGCCGATTCCAAACTCCTGCGTCTCAACCACGATCTGGAAGTGGTCTGGGGGCTGACCCTGCCGGTGGATCTCATGGTGGCAGGATATCTGGATTGGGACTCGGATGGCAAAGCGGAGATCGTCTGCGGAGGCACAGGGGGTGATTACCACTACCAGAACGGACCGCAGGAGTGTTCCCTCCACATCGCAAATCGCGATGGATCGGCGGCGTACTGGCACAGATGGCCGGGACTTTCCGATTGTTTCCCAATCGTTATGGATGACGTGGATGCCGATGGTCAAAAAGAGATTGTCGTCACCGTTGGCGCCCACGACGGACCGGAGGGACGATTCTCCCTGCCGGAAGGGGAACACCTGCATCTGCTTGTCATTAAACCAACGAATGCAAAGGCGTTTTAGGGAGCTCGCGCTTCGATTCGCCTTCGGACGAAATCAGATAGCAGCGGCTGATCAGCGTTGCGGAGAACCCGGAGTATCGGACGCGCCTCTTTTGCAGGGATCTCGCCCAGAAGATTGATCGTCTGTTTCACCTCTTCGATAAACCGTCCGCCAGCCAGGCCCTGAGCGGCTCCCGCGGGGCGGGTTTTCAACACGGCATCGAGGCACGGTCGGGTCGCCCGCTGAAGGTGATAGAGCAAAATCTTAAAACGTTTCAACTCAGCCGTGCGTCGCCGCACACGAGCCCGGTCGTCGGGGCCTGAAGGACCCGTGGCAAGCGAGTGCCAAAGATTCGCAGAAGTCCTATCGCACAGGTCACGGTATTGCCCGAGCATGGCCCATTGACGGGCAAATTGGGCCGCGTACTTCTCAGGTTTCCACCGGCTGGCATAAGCCAACCAGCCGACCCGACGGAACAGGCTCTCAGAATCGAGACACGGCACCTCCGGAGCGGCCATGGAAAAACCTTTGCCGTCGGTGTATCGTTCTTTCACCTGCTCTTCCGTTCGGTTCCAGTCTTCAATGC
>JAGXLK010000244.1 GCA_018334735.1 Planctomycetota bacterium
GGGCGACTTCGCGTTCACACTCGGGAGCCGCTTTCCCCGGATAGCGAACTCACGGTCTTGATCAATGGTGAGACGATCGAGCGGTCGGACAACAGTTCGCGGCTTTTTGGCAATCCGTTCGACGGAATGATCAGCCCCAAAAGCAACCGCCGAGCCTGGATTCTGCCAGCTCCGCTCGTGCGAGATGGAGAAAACACCGTTGACATTCGCCTCGCTCAAGGAACTCCCCTGACCGCAATCTACGTGGACGCGGGGATTGAACATATCGTGTCTCTCTCTGGCTAACACCAGGGCAAGAGATCGAAAACGCGACGGATTCAGTTTTTATGGCAGAGATCGATGTACACTGAATGTCCAATCCAGTTCGAACTATAAACCCGGTTCCGTGGTGTCTCCAGCATAAGGTCTGAATCAGGGCGAATATTCAGAAGTTCACGAGAATGAGTTCCGCAGACGATCGGAGAAAACGTTATGGCCGACGAACAGCCACAAGTATCGGATTTTACCGAACACAGAGCACCGCTTGCGGGCACAGATAAGGAGCTGGTGTGGTTGCCGCCCGACGAAAAACCGTTTCGCCTGAGCGGATTCCCCTGGTACGATGATAATGGCCTTTTCCGTCGTCTGCCGGTTAATTCCGCAGATAAATTTCGCGATGCGGTGGACAATCTCGCCGATTGCACGGCGGGTGGACAGGTCTCGTTCCGCTCAGACACTTCAGAAATCGCTGTCAGTGTGGAACTCGCGGGCCCGGCCGGTATGTGTCATATGCCAGCGACAGGGCAGTGTGGGGTCGACCTTTATACGGGCGCACCGTTCAACCAGCGGTTCCATAATACCGCCAAATTTGACCACACTGAGCTATCGTACGAAGTTCTTCTTTTCAAGCATCCGGAACGCGAAATGCGAAATTTTACGCTCAATTTTCCTCTGTATCAGGGAGTGAAACAGGTGAGGATCGGTTTGGCGCCGGAGTCGCATGTGCAGGCACCGCTTCCCTGGACAGAAGATGGCAGAATCGTGGTATATGGGACGTCAATCACTCAGGGTGGATGCGCTTCACGGCCCGGGATGGCGTACACAAACATTCTAAGCCGAATGCTCAACATGGAATTCATCAACCTTGGCTTTTCCGGAAACGGAAGGGGAGATCCAGAGGTCATTGAAACGATGGCTTGCATCCCGACATCGCAGCTTTATGTGCTTGACTACGAAGCGAACAGCGTCGATTTCGATACCTACAGCAAAACCTTGCCAAAGGCAATAAGCATGCTGCGGACGGAGCACAAAGACACGCCTATTTTGGTCTTATCGCGCATAACGTACGCCAGGGAATTTACTCACCTGGAGGCCCGCGAATCCGCTCAGCGCAACCGGGCGATGCAGGCCAATTTGGTGAGAGACCTTCGCGAAAAAGGGGACGAGAATGTGCATTTTGTGGACGGGTCAGACCTTCTCGGTCAGGATGCGGACGAATGCACGGTGGATGGAGCCCACCCCAATGATCTTGGTTTCATGCGTATGGCGCAAAATCTCGCTGGCCCGATCGGAGATATACTGGGAATTGCGGAGAGGTAGCTGGGCGCGATCCAGTGCTTCGTGACAATTGAAGTTATGGGCTCCGGTAAAACGCCGAGATTGCTTCGGCGCGCCGTACGGCGGCCTCGCAATCACCAGGAACACGTTTAGAACGTCATTGCGAGGAGCCCGCTGTTTGGGCGACGCGGCAATCTCTCCGTTCTACCCAAGAAATCAAGTATCATGGGCCAGTATAATTCCGATTGTCTTCCATTTTGCCGTTACCATTTATCAGCCGCCCCAGGGCCGGTACAATGGATGGTGTGAGACGTGTGCTGACGCAGCTTCGCAAGATCGACGAACTCGAAGGCCTGCGGAAAGTCTTCGAGCAGGGGCACAGTGTGTCAATCCGCGGACCTGTCGCCAGCGGGGCAGCAGTTGTGACAGCGGCTCTACTGAAGGACTTCGAAGATCATTGTCTGGCTCTTTGTCCCGGAGTCGAATACGCCGAAGATTTTGCTGAAGATATTAATCTGTTCCGACCGGGCCTCGCCTGCCATTTCCCCGCCCTGGAGATCATGCCCGGCGACGAAGAAGCCCCTAACGAGGAAATTTTGACCTCCCGGCTGGCCGTTCTGCGCCACCTGGTCTTCGGAACCAATGAGCCCTCGGCGGCCGGCCTTTTGGGGCCGCAGCCGGAAACGCGGATCGTTTGCGCCGGAATCAATGCGCTTCTGCAACCGGTCTGCGATGCGGAATCGCTCAAAAATGGTTCTCGGGCCCTTTCGGTCGGCGACCAGATCGGGCCGCACGAGCTGGTCGAATGGCTCGTCGATGCCGGTTTTTACAGCGTTCCCCGCATCTCTGAGCCGGGCCAATACAGTCTCCGCGGAGGCATCCTGGATATTTTTTCTCACGGGGCGGAAAAGCCCGTGCGCGTGGAATTCTTCGGCGATCAGATCGATTCGCTTCGAACCTTCGATTGTGAGACGCAGATATCCCGGCAACGAATTGAACTGTGTGAATTAACAGCACCAACTGATCCGCTTGCAAACCAGAGCGTCGGGCAGGAATCGCTTCTTTCGTATATTGATAATCCGATCGTTTTCATTGTTGAATCTGCCCGGGTCTGGCATCGAGCTCAAGAGCTTTCAGCCGGCGAGATGCAAAACTTTTACAATTCCGCCAGCGAGCTCCAGTCTCGGGTGGAGAAACAACAGCAGGTAAAATTTTTGGCTGAAGATCAAGAATCCGACGGAGATCAAGCCCATAACATCGAGTGCCAACACCGAGATGTCTTCGGGGTGGATGTCGATGACGCTCTCAAGGAACTCGACCGGCTCAGTCGGGAATGCGAAAAAACCTATTTGTTCAGCATGAGCTCGGCGGAGGAAGATCGCCTCCGCAAACTTTTGGACGACCGTGACCTGGCCGCGGCCGGGCGAGTACGGTTCCGGCGCGGGCGGCTGAATCACGGCGCGGTCTTCGCGACCGGATCCCTCGCACTGGTCCCGCATCACAGGCTCTTCGGCCGGTATCGCCAGAGGCGTCTGCTGCATCACGCCGAGAAAACAAAACCGGTGATTGAGGCGGCAGAATTGCGGCCCGGTGATACCGTCGTGCATGTACAACATGGAATCGGTCGGTTTCGCGGTCTAAGAATTCTGGAAAAAGAGGGACGACGGCGCGAACATCTCGAAATTGAATTCGCGGACAACGCGCGGATCTACGTTCCCAGTCAACGGGTGGAGATGGTCCATCGGTACATCGGTGTCGGTGGGCGTCGACCCACCCTGAGCAAATTGCGCGGCCGGAGCTGGCGGCGCGCCCGGGAGAAAGCCGAGGGTGCCGTGGAAGATCTGGCCTCCGAACTTCTTCGAATCCAGGCGGTGCGACAGACAAAAAGCGGAATCGCGTTTCCATCTGACAACGACTGGCAGCAACAGTTTGAGGCCGAATTCCCCTACGAAGAAACTGAGGATCAGCTCCGGACCATCGAGGATGTGAAAAGTGACATGGAAGCGGATCGACCGATGGACCGGCTGGTCTGCGGAGATGTAGGCTACGGCAAGACCGAGGTCGCGATGCGGGCGGCGTTCAAATGCGTCATGGGCGAACGGCAGTGCGCGATGCTGGTTCCGACCACCGTCCTCGCCCAGCAGCATTTCTGGACTTTCAGCGACCGCATGGCGGATTACCCAATCCGCATCGAAATGCTGAGTCGGTTCATCACGCCCGCTCAGAGCCGGGAAATCGTGGAAGACATGGCCGACGGGAAAGTGGATATTGTGATCGGGACCCACCGTTTGTTGCAGGATGATGTCCGTTTCAAAGATCTGGGCCTGATTATTATCGATGAAGAGCAGCGGTTCGGAGTGCGGCACAAGGAAACCCTGAAGCAAATGCGTGCATCGGTCGATGTCCTGACGCTTACCGCCACTCCCATCCCGCGAACGCTCCACATGTCGCTGATGGGACTGCGTGACATCTCGGCGCTTCAAACAGCGCCTCGGTCACGCCAGGCCATTGAAACCCGCGTGAGGAAATTCGATCCGCAGCTGTTGACCCACGCGATCCAGCGGGAGATGAACCGGGAAGGGCAGGTTTATCTCGTCCATAACCGCGTCAACAGTATCGACAAAATCGCCGATAAGCTCCGCAAGCTTGTGCCCGAGGCCACCGTAGCTATCGCACACGGCCAGATGCCGGAACGGCAACTCGCCACAGCAATGGAAAGATTTACGGACGGTGAAGTGGACGTGCTGGTAAGCACGACGATTATCGAGAATGGGCTGGACATTCCAAACGCAAACACACTGATCGTGAATCGAGCCGAACTCCTGGGTCTGGCGGAGATGCATCAGCTACGAGGACGAGTCGGACGATATATCCACAAAGCGTACGCTTATTTCTTCACGCCTCCAGACAGACCGATCACCCCCGAGGCAAGGAAACGGCTTGACGCTATCCGGCGTTATAGCCGATTGGGCGCAGGGTTTGACATCGCGCTCCGCGACCTCGAACTGCGCGGTGCGGGGAACATCCTCGGCCCGGAACAATCCGGGCATGTGGCAGCGGTGGGATATAACCTGTACTGTCGGCTTCTGTCGCGAGCCACCGCAAGGCTGAAAGGCGAAGCTGTCGAAGAACCGCCGGTTACCACAGTGAATATCGGCCTCGACCTGTATGTCCCGGAGCAATATATGCCGGCTCTCCAACAACGCGTTGCTTTCTATCGAAAGGCCAGCGAAGCCACAAAACTGGCGGACATCGATGCGGTAAAACGCGAATTGCGGGATCGTTATGGGCCGATCCCTGAACCCGTGCAAAACCTCTTGTTGGAAGCGGAAATTCGCATTCTGGCCGATAAGGCGGGTGTGGACTCAATCCATTTGCGCGACCATAATGCGGAAATGACGCTGAGGGACCCGGGGAAATTCAAAAATCGTGTCGTGAACCGAAGGGGGGAACTTAAAATGATTGATCAGGATCTCAGTATGTTAATACTGCCTGATTCCGCCGATTCACCGCGCGCAATCGGGGACTTTTTGAAATCGTTTTTGGAAAACGTCTGAGTGGCCTTCGTAGGGTTTGCGTGGCGCGATTTTTTCACTCGTCGAGGCTGTGTCTGAAAATACGGTCGGCGGACCGAGAGCGAGCGCATTTGTGGCTGGCGCGG
>JAGXLK010000245.1 GCA_018334735.1 Planctomycetota bacterium
GGGGGGTCATTTGTTGTCGGCGATAGCCAGACGCACCCAACGCCAGGTTTGGCCGATGATCAGAGGTAGTATGGCGCAGCCGATTATCACGCCCCAGTCGCGCAGATCGGGCGACATTGTTTTGAGGATGTTTTTAAGAAACGGGACATAAACAGCTGCGAGCATAAGGCCGGCGCTCAGGATAATAGCTCCGATCATCCACATATTGCTGAACCAGTCTCCCAGCCGCATGGGTTCGTGCTGTTTGCGACAGTTGAAGACATGGAAAAGCTGTGCGAAAGCGATGGTAAGAAAACTAAGGGTCACGGCATCGTAATGTCCTTGGGACGGATCGTAGCCATAAGTGCGGAAACCATAGAAAAAAGCGAGCAGTGTCGCGAGGGTCATCAGAATGCCGTATCCGCCGATACTTCCGAGCATGTTGCGTTCGAGCAGTGGTTGATCCGGGTCTTTTGGTGGCCTTTCCATGACATCCGGTTCCCCGGGCTCGACCGCGAGAGCCAGCGCCGGAAAGACGTCGGTTATGAGGTTCATCCAGAGGATTTGCAGGGGCAGGAGGGCGAGAGGTTTACCAATCAACGAGGCCCCGAGCATCGTGAGGATCTCACCCAGGTTGCAACTGAACAGATAGGTAATGAATTTTTGAATATTGTCATAGATGATTCGGCCGCGATGCACGGCTTCACCGACCGTGCTGAACTGATCGTCCAGCAGCACCATATCGGACGTCTCTTTTGCAACGTCGGTGCCCCGGATCCCCATTGCCACGCCGATATCCGCGCTTTTGAGGGCGGCGGCATCATTGACGCCGTCTCCGAGCATCGCGCAGATTTCTCCGCGTTTTTGCAGACCATCGAGGATACGCATTTTATGTTCCGGGGAGACCCGAGCGAACACTTCGGTCCCTTCGAAATGTTCTGCCAGTTCTTCCTCATTGAGAGCCTCGATTTCGCGACCTGAGAGGACGGGACCATCCGACGGGGCGACCCCGAGTTCAGCGGCAATTGCGCGCGCCGTCATAGGTTGATCTCCCGTTATCATCACCGTCTTGATGCCGGCTTCTGTCAGTCTTTTTACGGTTTCGGCGGCTTCTTTTCGCGGTGGATCCATGATCCCGGCCAGGCCGAGCCAGAGCAGATCCGTAAAGGCCTCCTCGCGATCTTCGGGGGGCTCATCCACGGTGCGGCAGGCAAGCCCCAGCACGCGGAGGCCTTTTTCGGCCATACTCTCGTTTTTGCGCTCGATTTGCTGCCTTTTATCTTCCGTCATTTCCCCGATACCTTCGGGTTCAAGGACGCGGTTGCAATGGGGAAGAACATTCGTCGGAGCGCCTTTGACGCTGAGCATTTTGCCTTTACCTTCCGCGTAGAGCTTCCCGAAGTTCGCATTCACCGTTCCCATGATCATTGTTTCACTGGTAAACGGGTATTCGTGTTTTTCGGGGTGCTCTTTGTGGAGTTTGGTGCGGCTGATCCCTGCTTTCTCTGCGGCGACCACAAGGGCGCCCTCGGTGGGGTCGCCGGTGATCTCCCAGTGGCCATCATCATTTTCGCGGAGCGTGGCGTTGTTGCAGAGCGCCCCGGCGCTGAGGGCTGCACTTATGCGAGGATCGGAACGGGGATTAATGGTCCCTCCTTCTCGCTTGAATTCTCCTTCAGGGCTGTAACCAACGCCAGAAATTTCAACATCTTCACCGGGAAGCGCCAGCAACCGCTGGGCCATCTCACTACGGGTCAGAGTCCCTGTCTTGTCGGTGCATACCGAGGTGACGGAGCCAAGGGTTTCGACGGCCGGAAGATTTCGGATAAGCGCATTGCGGCGGGCCATTTGCTTCATCCCGACCGCAAGCGTGATGGTCGCTACGGCAGGCAATCCTTCCGGAATTGCCGCAACAGCCAGGGCAATGCCCGCTTCGATCATATGCCAGATTTGTTCCCCCTGGACGATCCCGGAGATTGCTACGACAATCGCTACCCCGAGGCAGATCCAGATCAGTCTGCGGGACATCCGTGCGAGCCTTTGTTCCAGTGGAGTCTCTTCCTCCTCAACGCCTTCCAGCATCTTGCCCACACGTCCGATCTCTGTCGCGTCGCCCGTAGCCACGACAATTGCCCGGGCATTTCCGGTCGTGAGGTTGGTGCCGCGGTAGACCATATTTTCACGGTCTGCCAGAGGGGTCTCCGGATCTTCCAATGGGGCGGTGGATTTCGATACAGGCAGAGATTCCCCGGTCAGCGGTGATTCATCGATCTTAAGTTTGACCGCTTCAAAAAGACGCGCATCGGCGGGCACCGACTGTCCTTCTTCGAGCAAAATGACGTCACCGGGCACCAGTTCAGCGGCGGGGAGAGTTCTTGCGTCACCGTCACGAATCACTGAAGTTGTTGTTCGGCCGAGCTTCTGGAGGGCTTCCATGGCCCGATTGGCCCTGAGTTCGGTGATAAAGCCGATGCCCGAATTAAGCAGTATGACCACAACTATGCTAATACCTTCCGGCATATGCCCGAGCGCAAAACTGACAATCGCAGCTGCGGCCAGAAGCAATACCACAACATTCTTAAATTGATCAAAGAGAATTTCATGCCAGGGGACCGATTCTACTTTGCGCAGTTCGTTGCGACCGTACCGCTGCTGTCTCTCATCGGCCTCCTCGGAACTCAGACCTGTGGAAAGATCGCTTCCGAGTTGCTCAGAAATCTCTTCGACCGGCATGCAGTGCCAGTCCTGTTGCAGACGGGATTGCTGCTGCTGTTTTTCCGCTGGATCGTTGTTTTGTGACACAGTTCCCTCGATCTCAAGGTGCGAGCGAAAAATCAGGATAGAGGCAAGCCGTCCCGGGTGCAACTGAGTGAGTCAGATGGGCAAGAACTAAATATCTCTGGATTGTTTCGAATATGCGCCACGTAAATTCTCTCTTGACGTTTTTGAGAAGGCGTTCTAAAGTGCTAACAGTGCGGCCGCGACCTCAGACCAGAATAGAAAGTGGGGATTTCCATGCGATATGTATTGTTGGCGTTGGCGGTCGTTTTTGCGGCGGGGTGTTTGGGAACACCTGATTGGGAGCCGGTAGAATACGGTGCGATCCGTTCGACGGCCGATCGGGCAGGAGAAAACAGGTCCTGGAAGAGGCCAGATACCGTGCCGCCTGAACCCGCGCGACGTACCGGAAACGTGGTTATCAGTGTTGAGAGGCGTGTTTTTAGCGGGGCCGACCAGATTAACTTCAGTACTCTGTGGCGTTATGCCAATAATAACATCGTGGTCAAAGGTGGCCATATTGCCCGCCGCAACGGTCTTTATGTTGGCGGTTCCACGGGCAATTTTAGAGCCGCTTTGCAGACCATAGCCCGCAAAAGCCAGAATGTAAAAAGGAGCCGGGCGCATATCGTAACCCTCAGTGGTCACAGCGCGCGCATAAAAGTGGGGCAACAGACCTATGTCGAGACTTTGCGTTTCCGCGCCCCACAGCGAAATATTGTCATGCTGGAACGTGCTTTTGTGGGGGCATCTCTGAGTGTAAGGCCGAACGTCTTGCCGCAAAATCGGTTGCGGATTGTTTTGCAACCAGTTTTTACGACCAAAAAGGGGCGGAAAGTAGAAATCACGGACATGGCCACCGAGGTCATTGTCCGGCACGGCCAGCAAATGGTGATCGGCGGGCTGGATGAATCGTCCGACAGCGCAGGTTATACGTTATTTCACAGCGGGCGGGGTCGGAAGAGTCAGAAGAGTGTGCTGATACTCACGGCATTTATTCAGTGAAGTGCGGAGTATGATTATTGGCGGAGAAGTTTCCCGAAGTTCACCGGAAGCATGGTTTTTGCGCAGGGAAAGCTTTGCTTAGGAGTCGTTAGAGCCTCCCGTTCTGCCCATTGGAATTTATTGCAACTGTGACCTGTGAGGTATATTATGTGAATGGCTTCGGCAGAGTAGTGGGACCAGAGGGAGATGGAATATATACCATGGCTAAAAAACGCTCAAATCGGCAGCTTTTTATGGTTTTGGGATCCGTTGCGATTGTCTTCGGCCTGGTATGTCTTCTGGCGGCTGCCTGTGGTCGGAAGAAAGAATGGATGAATGCGACGGATGGCATTCGTCTGAGTGGAAAGGCATCTGGCGGAACGATAGGGGTCCTGCATACACGGGGGAGCGCACATAGCAACATTTGTGACTATGTATTCATTGAAACCCGCGCAGGTGAATCCGCAGCCAGTGTAGCTCGGCGTTTGGCGCAGGAACTGGTGAAGAATAGATCCGCTGGCACTCTTAATAGCATACCGTTTGACCAAATTGTAGAGCCCACGACGCTTGTCTTTGGCGGCCTTGGTTGGCCGACTCTGTGCGGAACCGAGGCCGGCCTCGGTATTCCGGCTCCCCCCTGTTCTCTCAGCGCGAGCTACGATCCGGAGAAGAAGCGATACTTGTTTCACTGGACAGAACCTGAAGCAGGATACGGAGGGGGTATCTCTTGGCTTGGATGCACTCCCATTACCTTTGATAAGCCTATTGTGAAAGAAAGGGACGAGCCAGCGGTATTCCGGGCAATTGTTGGCTGGGATTATTATAACTCCGAACCTGGTCAGGTACCGAGGTGTATTGGCACACCTTCCCCCCCTGCAGGTGTGTATCTGTGCCGAAACTCGCAAGAAGAGCTGTACTCCATTCCGTTTTCCCGAGGGTTGGCACCCAACTGGCTGGATTGGGTTCACAAGGGCATCCGAGGTAAAGATCTAAAGTTGAGGCAGGGAACAAGAAAGGATGCTCTTAAAAAGCTGGAGGACAAAAGCTACATCAAAGATCCGATGCAAAAACCCTTCTACCAGATCATCAGGCCAAAAGCAGCAGGGGTGAGCGGGGGGATCTGGCGGAAGTTCCTCGGGCTGACGCCCGGACATAAGTACCGTGTATCGGTGATTCTCAGCACGCTGAAGATGCATGAAGCCGAAGGGGACTGGGCCTTTTCCTTCCACGCCACCCCGGACGATGCTGAGGGCAAAGATCTCACCGCCGAACAGATGGCGGGAAAGACGGCTTTGCCGGATGGCAGCAAGGGACCGGAAGCGGGCCGACTCGTGCGCTACGACGCGGATCACACGACAGAGGGCAAATGGATCGAATCCACGACCGCCCCCGGTGATAGGAGTCCCGGACGGAAGATCGGGGATATTACGCTTCCCGAGGGTGTGACCAGCATA
>JAGXLK010000246.1 GCA_018334735.1 Planctomycetota bacterium
TGCTGGCTGCAAAGAAGTAGTGATTCGGGACCTTGTTTATTCGGACTCAGACCGCGGCTTGCAGCTTGAAGATGATATCAATCGGATAGGCGATATGGCGTCAGATTTGCTCGGTTCAATTGTTGAGGCCATTCATCACTGGGGCATGGAAGCCGGTATGGTTCTGCTCCCTGGACTGGAAGATACCACATGCGATTCTGATTCACAGGAGGGGCTGGAGGAATTTCTTAAAGAACTGCGAGACGATGTCGAACTGGACTGTATTTACCTGGCAGGGGGCAGCCGGGAACCTTCTTTAGACGATCGTCGGGCGTACGTTAAAAAACTGATCAAAGCTGTGGAACTTGATCTACAAAAAAAGTTTGTCTCAGTCGCCCAAAAAATTGGGTTTCGATGTGGGACGGCCGGTCTGGGTTGTGGGGGAATCAACTTCCAGCAAATTCCTTACGAAGCGATCCGGAACCGCGAATTTTTGTATCAGGGCTTGAGTACGGATTTTCCTTATGAGGAAGTCATAGCGGTCGAAGATGATCCTCATGACGCATATTTCCGCGGTTATGCGAATTATCTTTGCTACAGGGTTGCTTTTGGCAGCCATCACGAAGGAGAACGTCCAGAAATGGATAAGTGGTGGGATTCATTCCTCGTTTCTGTAAATAGCGCATTTGATGCGGTGCGAGAACACATGGGAAAAGCGCGTTTGCTGGCCGATGACGCGGGTGTATTGTGGTCCGATGCTGAAGAACCGAAGGCGATGAAAGTGCTCTGGGCATTTAACAGCTTGAAATGGGACGTGGGACCGGAGGCTGACATTTTTGACGTGATGAGTGGAGAGCCGATCGAATTAAACATACCCGACGAGGACACCGAAGAACCGGTGGAATTTAAAGCAGAAGCTCGACGAGTCTATTTGGTGCAAAATGCACTGGAGCTGGAAAGCTATTGAGGGACCGGGCGGTATTCTGAGATGTTTTGCACTTTGCCGGGTTTCAGTCGACCTCAGAGACGTCATCCCAGTCTGGATATAGATGTTTCAGCGCCAACCGGGCGGCTGCCTGCTCAGCTTCTTTTTTGCTGCTTCCCTGCCCTCTACCATAGACCTGACTGTCGATTTTTACTTCTGCCTCGAAAAGCGCATCGTGTGCAGGCCCCGAGGCGTGCTGCGTGCGGTAAGCGGGAGGCGGTTTGCCTTCTCCCTGGGCAAATTCCTGGAGCACAGACTTGTAGTTGAGTTGTCCGTATTGTTGACGAGCCAGCTCTAATTCCGGCCTCAGGGTTCTTTTCAGAAACGAGCAGGCGGTTTCGAACCCGCCATCGAGGTAAATTGCTGCCAAGAGGGCTTCATAAGCATTTCCAATTATTGATCCCGGGTAAGGTTTTTGCTTTTTCAGGCCTTTACCGATTCGCAAATATTTGCCCAGACCGAGTCGTCTGCCCGCGCGGGCCATACTGCTACGACTGGCAGCAATGGATCGAATCTTTGACATCTCTCCCTCGTTGAGACTGTCGGAACTTCGATAAAGGTATTCGGCAACAATAATTTCGGCTACGGCGTCCCCGAGAAACTCAAGCCGTTCGTACGATTCTTCGCGGTCTGTAGCAGCTGACGGGTGAGTCAAGGCTTTTTGAAGCAGAGAGGGATCTTTGAAAATGTAATCGATATCATGCTGCAATTCGCTGGGGGAAACAGCAGGGCTCATCGTGTCATTCTCGGGGGCTTTTGATTAACGGGTGCGTTCTGCCATAAAACGGGCCACTTGCTGAAAAAAAGCACTATCTTTAATCGGGATTGATTCGAGCGTTGCAAAAGCTTCTTCGACAAGCTGATTGGCTTTTTTTTGGGCAAACTCGATGGAACCGGTGCTACGGTAAACTTCCAGCACGGTTTCCACGTCGTGTGTTTTGGTTTCAGCTCGGGGTTTCCGGATAATTTTCAGCAGCTTAGCTTTCATTTCGGGCTCGGCAACATTCAGAGAATGCGCGTAAAGGATACTCGGTTTTCCCTCCCGTATGTCATTGCCGATCTCCCCACCGCGTCCTTTGCCTTTGGTCAAATCGATGATGTCGTCGCGAATCTGGAAAGCAGGGCCCATATTGGATCCCAATTCCCTGATGGGTTGAGTTTCTTCCGGCCTCATCCCAGCGATCAGCGCACCACCGACCATCCCGAGGGCAAGATAGTCGCCGGTTTTCAATTCCACCATTCTTAAATAGTCGCTGACTGTGAAATCTTTGGAGCCGCGACAGTTAAGGTCAAGGGCTTGACCGGCGCAAGTGTGTTCGTAAGCCCTTGTGAACGCACTAATAAGTTGTCGCAGCTTTGTATCGTCGACGGGACACCTGAGGATAGCCGAGTAGGCGCGGCCCAGCATGTAATCGCCGACGTTGATAGCATTTCCCTGCCCGAATTGCTTCCAAACTGTTGGTTTGTCCCGGCGAATCGCATCGCCATCTTCAAGGTCATCATGGATCAGCAACATGTTGTGGAGTAGCTCAACCGCAGCGGCGAATGGTAGAGCGGCATCGGAGTCCCCGCCCAAATGCTCGCAGCACATCAGGCAGAGGGCCGGCCGGACACGTTTCCCTCCGCTTTCCATATGATGCCAGAAGGGCCTAGAAATGTAATCTTTATCTCCAGCTGGAAACAACTCGTGCAGGAGAGGATTAATACGGCCACCTGCTTCCGTGAGGCGTTGTTCAAATTCTGCGAGTTGTTTCTCGTCCATGTGAAGGCTTTCAGTTAACAGGGAACTCTCAGACCCCCGCATTTTATCGTACCAGCAGCTGAGCTCATGTCAACATGAGAAGTCTCAAATGTTAAAATGTAGAGGAACCGATAAGTTGTTCTTTCGGGGGTGGTTACATTCCTGCGAAGATGCTCAAGGTTGACATGCCTGCGGCACGTGATTAGGATAACCCGTCTGCGGAGAGGTGTCCGAGCGGACGAAGGAGCGCGGTTGGAAACTGCGTGTTCGGGATTACTCTCGAACCGAGGGTTCGAATCCCTCCCTCTCCGCCATTTTTGAATACGCTGCCGTGTAGGGTTTACAAAGACAGATTATTTGAGATATGGGGTGAGGTCCGTCTTAAGAGAGTTCCAGCAAGTCCCGTATTTTGTCTTTAAGGCTTGCCGCTGAAACGGGTTTGCCAATAACGTCATGGGCACCTTCAATTTGGGCGCTGGAATCCCCGGCGATTGCCAGTGTGCGAACAGGGCGGAATTCCGTTACTGTGCGTATGCTCTGGCAGATTTCGGCTGGATCAAGACCGCTGATATCTGTGTTCACCACGACAAAATCCGGCTGGTAGATACCGAGTCGAATCAAACCGGCATAGCCACCTGTTGAAGATTCAATCTCAAAATCTTGTTCCATCGGCTCTACCACATTTCTGATCGTTTCGATATCGCTCGGTTTATCTGTGAGCACAAATACGTTGAACGTTTCAAAAGCCTTGAGGCGGTCCATCGATATGTCATACTGCTCCATAAATTCTATAAGTGCCTTTCGTGGAATACGCCGGACACCTGTGACAGGTGATTTAATAACGCCAATCCTACCCGAATCGCAGTAGCGAATAATTGTCATCGGGCTGACCTGGCAAATTTCAGCCGCCTCACCAGTGGTGAAAAGCTCTTTCATCTTCCCGGTACCTGCAAAAAAGTTACAAGAAATTAATTCTATAAAAAGGGTCCCCTTCGGCACTATCTATTAATAATTATTGCAGCTACTGCCAAAAATGTCAACTCATTTCTATTTAAAGTACAAAGTACAGAAAATGCATTCAATTGTTTCCGGAGCTATGTTTCCCCTTTCTTTGTGAGGAAAGAAACATATTTGCGGGCACTAAAGCGTTTGACGAATGGCGCCTGAGAGAGATAATGTCGAAAGATTAGAGTTTTCATTCCAAGCAGAAAGAATTTCGCATCCCCGATGGTAATAGCATCCAGGAGAAAACAATGACAGATGAAGAAATTTTCGCCCATGCCGGCGAAGAAAAAGTAAGTCGAGCTATTGTGTCCGCATTTTCCCAAGAATTGCTCGAATACATCGAAAGTGATTGCCTGATAATTGGTGGTGGCCCCAGCGGCTTGATGCTTGCCCGAGAGGTGGCATCCAGCGGATTAAAGACTCTGATTGTCGAGCGAAACAACTACCTCGGTGGCGGTTTTTGGCTGGGAGGCTACCTCATGAATAAACTCACCATCCGTGCCCCCGCTCAGAAAGAACTCGACGACCTCGGAATTCCCTATACCCAGGCTGAAGAAGGTCTTTATGTTGCGGACGGACCACTGGCGTGCTCGAAACTCATAGTTGAAGCATGCGAAGCCGGCGCAAAAGTGCTTAACATGACGAGTTTCGAAGACGTGGTGGTTCGAGAAGGCGGACGGGTGGCCGGCGCGGTCATCAACTGGACCCCGGTTGCAAACCTTCCAGTACAGGTGCGTTGTGTCGATCCCATATCGCTGAAGGCTGACTATGTGGTTGATGCTACGGGACACGATGCTTTTGTGCTGCACTCTCTGGAAGACAGGGGATTTTTCGAGACGAAAGGGTACGGTGCCATGTGGGTGGAGCGGTCTGAGGATTTGATTGTACAAAAAACGGGTGAAGTTCACCCGGGTCTTATTGCTGTGGGGATGTCAGTGAGCACGGCTTTCGGAGTCCCTCGGATGGGCCCTACTTTTGGTGCAATGTTGCTTTCAGGGAAGAAAGGGGCCGAAGTTATTCTTAAAAACCACTGAGTTCTGGCTACAGAATTTTTTGGTTTTAAAGATATTCGGTCAAAATGTGTAATTCCCATTCGAAATTGAAGTTGCGGATTTGAAAATGGCACAATGATCGTTTCAATAGTGCTTTGAATTGTTTCTAAGGGCAGAGATTCCAATGATATCGCAAAACAAAATGGTTCAGGAACTGGATGATCTTAAATCTCGCCGTAACGCCATTCTCCTCGTACATAACTACCAGGTGCCAGAGTTACAGGATGTGGCCGACTTTCGGGGAGATTCCCTGGGCCTCAGTCGGAAAGCCGCCGAAAGTGACGCCGACGTTATCCTTTTTTGTGGCGTGCATTTTATGGCTGAAACGGCTTCAATCCTCTGCAGGGAAAAAACAGTGCTCATCCCGGATTTGCACTGTGGGTGTCCGATGGCTGATATGATTGATGCCGAGCAGTTGCGTG
>JAGXLK010000247.1 GCA_018334735.1 Planctomycetota bacterium
TCTGCGGATTCAGCAGACCTGCATGGCGACGGGACAGGCTGCCGGGACGGCAACGGCTTTGAGCCTTGCGGAAAACGTTTCTCCGAAGGAACTGGATGTGCAAGCCCTTCAGGACCAGCTTGAAATCGACCGCGATGTGGAACCGGCTTTCGAGTTGCTTGCGGAATTGCCTCTGGCGTCGCGGTAAAATGAATCTGCGATAAACGTCACTGCATTTTGGGGAAACAGCAAGCTTGTTTTGGGTCGGACTTGAGAGATGGCGAGCTTCCGCTGTAAACTTGCAACGGTCACCGGAACTTCAGGAGAGCGAGATATGATCGGGAACATCCTTGTGACGGAGCCTGAATTCGAGAAGGGACGGAATGTTTTCGAGAACACAACATCGCTTACCTGCTGCCCGTGTTCACCGGAAGAGACAAAACTCGCCGCCAGGGTCCGCGAAGAAGGGAGCCGTGCTGTTGTTGTTGGAATCCAGCGGTATGCGGGAGATCTTTACGATGCCCTCGGCGAAAGCGGCCGCGAGGACGGGGCCATTATTGCCCGTTTCGGGGTCGGGCACGATGGTATCGATAAAAAGCTCGCCCGGGAAAACGGGATTGTGGTAACCAATACCCCCGGTGTGCTCGATAAAAGCGTGGCCGAACATGTGATTGCGCTGATGTTGAGTCTCGCCAGATATATCCCGGGACTGCACGGAAAAATGATTCAGCACAAATGGAAACCGCAGACAGGGACGGAACTCGGGGGAAAAAATCTGCTTGTAGTAGGATTCGGATCGATCGGAAAACTCGTCGCTTCCGCAGCGGCTTCCGGTCTCGGCATGAAGGTGACGGCGGCTGACCTCATCAATCCTCAGGATCTGGAACAACGCGAAGGAATGCCGATGGAGTCCATCAAAGAGAAACACCAGATCGCCCGATATGTGACCGATGTAGATGGCGTCCTGGTGGACGCGGATGTTGTCACACTTCACGTTCCGGGAAACGAAAAGACAGAAGCATTTTTCGGGGCGAACAGAATGAGTCGAATGAAGCGGGAAGCTTTTTTGATCAACACTTCCCGCGGGTCGGTGGTGAACGAAACAGAACTCTACGATATGTTGGCGGAAAGTCGCATCGCGGGAGCTGCCCTCGATGTCTTCCAGGAGGAACCGTATCGCCCCGAAGAGCCTGAGCGGGACCTGCGTTCGCTTCCCAACGTCGTTCTCACTCCTCACGTGGGCTCGAATACGCGGGAGTCGAATGAACGCATGGCCCGGGCGGCTTTTGAAAATGTAAAAAACTTTTTGCTCGGTGAGCGCGACAACCTCACGGAAGTTGGAAACACAAATAATGTTTTGTTCTGAGGAACCGGATGTTTCACAGCCGAAAACGAATCGCCGTTCTCCTGATAGGCTTCGTGATCAGCGGTTTGGCTCTCTTTTACTTTTTCAGCAGACTTCAGGGCCATTGGGGGGAAGTATTGCTGGCATTCATGGGAGCGGATTATCGGTGGCTCATTCCAGGAGTCGGATTTCTGGGTTTGCTGTATGCGTTTCGCGTGCTGAGGTGGCGGGTGTTTTTGAATCGTGTGGGCCTTATCCGCTACAGCAGCATCGCATCTGCCACCTGTATCGGGTTTATGGCGAATTGCATTCTCCCCGCGCGAGTGGGCGAACTGATACGTCCGTACGTCCTTTATCGGAAAGAAAACCTGAGTTTTGGATATGCTCTGGCAAGTTCGGCTGGTCTGGAACGTGTCTTCGATCTGATGACGCTCGGGATTCTCACTTTGATCACGTGGGGGATGCTCTCGGCCCGTATCGCGAACCCGGAGGCCGCGCAGACCGGGACTGAAAGAACGGCGGAAACCACCGCGGAGATGAGAGGGTCCGGAGCGGCGGATGAAGCAGAATCTGAGGGCCCGGACGGGGACGACTTGCTGTACAGGATCTGGCAGGGCGGGATGATTTTTGCGGTGCTGGCGGGTATTGGTGTTGCCATTCTTTCCGGTGTTGCGCTTTTCCCCGACCGTTTTTACAGGCTGGGTGCCTTTTTTTTGCGCTTTTTCCCTGCTTCGTGGCAGGAACACCTGGAGGATTTTCTCAGATCGCTCACCGAAGCCATGGGATTTCTCCGCAACCTCCGGGGGGTCAGTCTGGCATTTATCTATTCGATGGGGGTCTGGTTTTCCCTGGCGGCCAGCACATATGCAATTGGCCGAGCCCTTGATCTTGATCTGGGACTGGCGGGTTCATGTCTGGCGGTGATTGCGGTGGCTGCGGCGGTTGCGGTGCCACAGGGCCCCGCTTTTGTGGGGCCGTTTCAGGCGGCTGCCTGGGCGGTGGCCCGTGCCATGACCGGGACCGGAGGTTCAACCACAAAACCTTTCACTATAACCAGCGTTCTGCTGGTGTTGTTCGGAGGAATCGCACTTGTCGGGGGGGCCGGCGGTGTGGGAACAGCGGGGGCATTTGCCCTGCTGATGTGGATCGTCAACGTTGTGCCAATCACAATTGTGGGCCTTGGTTTTCTCTGGTATGAGGGGCTCAGCTTGAAGCGATTGACGGCAGAAAGCCAAAAGTTGGAAGAAGAAGAAGCGTTATAGACAGGCGAAACGAGAGCTTTTCGGGGCGGTGGAACGGCGGGACGCAAGCATTTTGCCGAGGGGTATCTTCGTGCTGCGCTTGCTTGACGACTCGTCGGTCCGCATGTAATATCGTGATCGCGCAAAAAGTTAGTATTTGGAGCCGTTCTATGCCATTAGCCAGGCTCTCAGGCTTTCATGGAAAGGACGTCCGTATGGTTTCTGGCCGTGATGTAATGTCGGAACGGGGGACTCGAGTCGATGAGATTGTGTCGATGTTGCGAGATCGGATTGTGTCGGGACAATTCCCGCCCGGTGCGAGGTTCCCCAAGCGTACCGAGCTGATCGAGGAATTTGAGGCCAGCAATGGGACGATTCAAGCGGCTGTGGACCGTTTGATTGAGGGGGGATTTCTGGAGGCAACCAGAGGACAGGGCACATTTGTGAGTGAGAGTGTTCCGCACCTCAAACGTCACGGGCTCGTGATGCCGATGCAGCCCCATTCGGAGCGAGATATTTACTCGCAGTTTTACACGGCTTTGCGCGAAGCAGCCAAATCTGTGGCTGCCGAACAGCAACTTCAGATCGTTTGCTATGATTCGATTGATTTCGGCCGAGAGGGTGAGACCCGCCAGAATCTGATGGAAGATGTTGAATCGCGGCGGGTGGCGGGACTGGTATTTGTTGATTGTCCGGATGTGGAGAACTTTTTCCGGAATGAATCCCTTCCACGGGTTGCAGTGGCGGCTTCTTCACCAAGACCCGCGGTGCCGTCCGTTTATGTTGATGCCCAGAATTTTATGGAGAAAGCGCTCAAGTACCTCGTTGAAAACGGACGGAGTGCTGTCGCTGTGCTTCATGCACGAAGCGGCCAGGGTGGTCGCCGACGTTTCGAGCATCTTGCCCATGAGCTCGATCTGGAAGTGCGCCCATACTGGAAATACAGAGTGGACCCTCGCGATGGGGACGCACTTGCGACATACGTTCATCTTCTGATGAGTGGCAAAGAGGACCGTCCGGACGGTCTCGTGATTGCCGACGATAATTTGGTGACGATGGCAACGATGGGAGTTGGGGCGTCGGGGGTGAAAGTTCCTGATGAACTCCAAGTGGTGGCAGCCACAAATTTCCCGGCAGCTCCTGAGGCGCAGGTGCCTGTCCAACGGCTTGGTTTTGACGCCGAGGAACTTCTGCGGCTTTGTCTGAACCGCATCAGCGCCATCCGGGAAGGCGAACCGATGGAGCAATCGAGATTTCTCCCTGCTACCTTTGAGCAGGAATTGCGCGGGGCTAACGCGATCAACAGCGCGTAGCAATCAGGCGATACTGACTTCATGTCCGGTGCGGGCAGATTCGTAAATGGCATCAAGTATTTTCATCACGATCACACCGTGTTCAGCGCAGGGGCCCGGAGGAATGTCTTCAAGGATCGAGCGCACAAAATGTTCCTGGGGAGATTCGTCGGGGTCGCGCTGCTCCAGGCCCTGGGAGATTGCTTCTCCATCTTTTTCGTGGCAGTAGGTGAGGGTCCCACTGCGTTCGAAGGCGGAACCTTCCGTTCCGTAGAGCGCCATTGTGATTTCGGTCGATTCCGGCTGATAGCCGTCCCAGCTTGCGGTCAAGTAGAGAGTCGCGCCGTTTTCAAACCGAATCATTCCGGTCGAGAAATCTTCGCAGTCAAAATCGGCGTCCGCGAGTTTTCGTTGAGCAAGATGGTCGTAGACACCGCCGAGCACGGATACGGGGCGGGGGTAATCCATCAACCACAGGGCAAGGTCAAGCCGGTGGACGCCCAGGTCGATCATCGGGCCGCCGCCGCTTTTGTCTTTTTGTCCGAACCAACCTCCCGGTTTGGGATAACCGTTCTGACGAGTATATGTTGTTGTGGCGTGGTAGATTGTGCCGAGCGAGCCCGAACTCAGAAGCGGTTTCAGAGTCGCGGCCGTGTTCATGAATCGCATGTTAAAATGCAACATCAGTTTAAGACCTGCCTCTTCAGCGGTTTCTTTCATTTCCATGGCCTCTGCAGAATTCATGGCCATGGGTTTCTCACACAGGACATGTTTTCCGGCTTTAAGCGCTTCGATGGTGATGGGAGCATGCAGGTAATTGGGCAGTGCGATGCTAACCGCATCGAGTTCCGGGAGATTCAGCATTTCGGTGGTGTCTGTGAATTTTTGAATTTCATCACAGTTTCCAACGACCTCTTCCAGCCTATTTTCATCGATGTCGCAGACCGCTACCGTTTTCGCATTCGGAGCGTTTTCATAGCCTCGCAGATGTGCCTGACCCATGCCCAATCCGATGACCCCAGTTCTGACTTGATCCATTGAAAGACTCCAGACTTTGAAACGTTGTATTAAACGGTGACTTATGTAAAGCGTTTAATATGCCCTCATATGCCCTCAGATGTCAAACGGGCGACACTGTTTACTGGGTCGAGGTCTTGTTCAGTATGGTCCTTTTTGGTAAGGTAAAATTTTCGTCTTTATGAACATATTTTCCAGAGTTGCCGGAGCTCGAATAAAAGTTCGATGGGAAAAAGACGTGATTTTGCGCATTTCTCGTGTTTAAAAAAAGCGCAATGAGGATACATTATGGTAGAGGGTCCATT
>JAGXLK010000248.1 GCA_018334735.1 Planctomycetota bacterium
GGGAAAGAGGAGCCAACCTCCGTCATATCACCCAGGTCGTTTTGGAACTTTCCGTGGATGAAGGTGAACCGATGGTTTCTCTGAAAAAGTGCGAAGGGCGGGCAGCGCCCCGCATCGGAATTCCCCAGCGTTTTGTTATCACCGACGAGGGCGTCGAATTTGCTCCGGCCCACAGAGAAGAACTGGAGATGTCGGTGCTCAGTGAAATGGCAAATGCCATCGGGGGAGCGCTCGAACTTGAGCACGTTTTCGAACGAACGATGGACATCCTGGCGCGCGAATTGAAATTGAAACGAGGGACACTGGTCCTTCGCGATCCCTCTACAAGCCGGCTGAAGATCGAAGCGGCTCACGGTTTGAGCCCCACCGAAAAAGAAAAGGGAGAATATCAAATTGGAGAGGGTGTCACGGGCAGAGTCGTAGAAACCGGGCAACCACTGTCGATTTCCGATATCAGTAAGGATCCGTTTTTTCTCAACCGGACAGGTGCCCGCGGACGGACTGAAGAAGGTCGTCCCGTTTCCTTCGTTTGCGTGCCCTTGCGCGTGGACGACGAAATTGTCGGTGCGATCAGCGTGGACAGGGAATTCGTCGACGAAGAGGCTCTTGCCAAAGACCAGCGCCTGCTTCAGATCATCGCGTCCCTTGTCAGCCAGGCGATTAAGATAAACAGGATGGTCATGGTGCAGCGAGAGGAACTCGTCGCTGAAAATCTACGGTTGCGGAAAGATCTGCAATCGAAATACAAATTCGGGAATATCGTCGCCGCCAGTGGAGCCATGCAAGATGTCGTGGCCACGGCCTCAACCGTCGCCAAAAGCGATGCCAACGTTCTCATCCAGGGAGAAACGGGAACGGGGAAGGAACTGATCGCGAGCGTGCTCCACTACAACAGCGACCGATCAGACGGCCCTTTCGTCAAGGTCAACTGCGGCGCGCTTTCGGAGAACCTGCTGGAAAGTGAACTGTTTGGACACGTGAAAGGCGCCTTCACCGGGGCGATCGAAGACCGCAAAGGGCGCTTTGAACTCGCCGATGAAGGAACGATTTTTCTGGACGAAATCGGAAGCATAGGGGAACGTCTCCAGGTCAAACTCCTGCGGGTCCTCCAGGAAAAAGAATTCGAAAAAGTCGGCGGGACAAAAACTATCAGTGTGGATGTGCGGGTTGTCGCGGCCACCAATGTGGATCTTGAAGAACATATGAAAAAAGGAACCTTTCGGGAGGACCTCTTTTACCGCCTCAACGTCATCCCGATCTTCATTCCCCCCTTGCGCGACCGCACCGATGACATCCCGTTCCTTGTTGATCACTTTCTCGAAAAATACAGCGAACGGTACGATAAAGATGTCTCCAAAATATCCCGGGAGGTCCTCGACACTTTCATGGAATACGCATGGCCGGGCAATGTGCGAGAGCTGGAGAGTTGCATCGAACGGGCGGTTGTTCTGAGTCAGAGCGGCACGATTCCTCTGAGTCTGCTGCCGATCAACATTCGCATGCTTCCGGAAAGCCGCCGGGCCAAGGACACCATTGGGGAACCGGAAGAAGTCATACGCCGGCTGGTGAAAAGCCTCCGGAAATCCGGCACCAAAAATAACCTCTACGACCGCATCATCTCCCGGGTGGAACGTTCCCTCATCAAACAGGTGCTGGAAAGCAACGATTACACCCAGACGAAAGCGGCGGAAGAACTCGGCGTGAGCCGGAACACCGTGCGCCGCAAGATCAAGGAACTGGGCATCTCTCAGCAGTAGCCCGTAATTCTCACAGTCAACAGAATGTCTGGCTTTTGTGAGACAGGCTGTCGGGAAGCGCGAAAGATCTCTTTTCCGGTGTGCGTCTACCGTGTATTAAATCAGCCATTCAGGCCATTACGACACCCAGCCCCGGAGTTTCACCGCTTCCGCGACCCGTTCAACGGCCACCATATAGGCGGCCAGCCGCATGTGAACATCTTCCGACCGGGCAACTTCATAGACGTTGTGGAAGGCGGCGGTCATTTTCCGGTCCAGTTCTTCATTCGCTTTCTCTGCCGTCCAGTAGTGATTCGTGATATTCTGAACCATCTCGTAGTAACTGGCCGTCACGCCCCCGGCGTTGGCGAGGAAATCGGGGATGAAAAGCACGGAATTGTCGTGCAGAATTTCATCGGCCCCGGGGGTTTGCGGACCGTTCGCCAGCTCGCACGATATTTTCGCTTTGATTTCCGGGGCATTCGCCTCGGTGATAACGTTTTCCAAAGCAGCCGGGAAAAGGATGTCGACCGGCAGTTGAAGCAATTCTTCGTTTGTAATGGGTTCCGACCCCGGGAAATCGCCCACGGCCCCGGTTTCAAGCTTATGATTCACAAGGGCCTCGCAATCAAAACCATCTTCATCGATGATTCCACTCCGGCTATCGCTCACCGCGATGATCTCACAACCCAGCAGGGAATGGGCGAGTAAAGCGGCGTATTGTCCTGCATTTCCGAACCCCTGGATGGCGACGCTCGCCCCTTCCGTCTCCAGACCGATGGCTTTTGCCGCTTCGCGGACGACATAGCAGCCACCGCGCGCCGTCGCATCTCCGCGCCCGAGCGAACCGCCGAGCGGTATGGGTTTGCCGGTGATCATTCCCGGCTCATGGCGCCCGCCATTCATCATTTCGTACTCATCCAGCATCCAACCCATGATCTGCGGGTTGGTGTAGACGTCCGGAGCCGGCACATCTTTGTGGTCGCCGACGATACGGCCGACCTGGCGGATGTAGGCGCGGCTGAGTCTTTCCAGTTCCGTCTCACTCATACTTTTGGGATCGCAGATTACGCCCCCTTTTCCGCCACCGAGTGGGATATCAACCACCGCCGTCTTCCAGGTCATCCACGCCGCCAGAGCGCGAACAGTCTCTATTGTCTCGTCGGGGTGGAACCGGATACCACCTTTACAGGGTCCTCGCGAATCGTTGTATTGAACGCGGAATCCCTGAAAAACTTTGGTGGATCCATCATCCATTTTCACGGGGAGAGTCACGCGGAACTCACGGAGCGGCCAGCGCAACAGTTCGTGCACCGGTTTGTCCAAATCCAATTTCTCAGCGGCAACGGCCAGCTGGTCCTGCGCCATCTTAAAAGGATCAAAAGCCATAGTTAGACTCCTGCTTTCGAGTTATATATTTTCCTTAAAAGAGCCGAATGGTAGCGCCTCTCACCGCCGTTGTCAAATCGCGGAGTGCGTTTTTTGTGCACTTGCATGGTTCTGCACCACAGGTCAACAGCACGCCTGGCGCTTTGCTGTGACACTCTTACCCACCTGCCCCCGCCGTACACAATTTTGACCCCACTGCGCTTACCGGGCGCGGTCCCGGGCTGTTGCACATCAATGGTGCATTGTTCACTTAGTGTGCAGTATCTCGCGGACGTGCTCTTCGACTGTCAGAAAAAGGCTTTTGTTATAACGTTTTGTTTGACTGCATCTTACACCCTCGCCCTGCCCGCGGAGCTCCCTCCACTGGTCAGCTGGCACAGACTTTGCACCCATCTTACACGAGTAGGAAAAGCATGACCGATCGGTGAGTCAGAGTGTATCACTGGATTTCAATGGAGAGAGTCACCTTTTTTTCGATGATTGTTCAGGAGACACCAGATGAATTTGCAGCAGCCCAACGCTAACGAGTCGACGGGAACGAGAAACCGCAGTCGAGACGTGGTTCCGCAATCTGGTATTTGTACACGATGTATTGACGGATGCCGCGGCAATTGTGACGTCTTTCAGGCGTCCATGCGAGGTCGCGAGCTTCTTTATCCGGGGCCATTCGGGAGCATGACGGCCGGAGCCGAAAAAGATTATCCGGTCGATTATTCGCATCTCAACATCATGGGTTACGCCATGGGGGCCCGCGGACTGCCTGAAGGAGCCGAGGCCGGACCTAATACCACTCTTTTCCCCGATGTTGATACCGAAACCGAGTATGGTGCGGACAATGACAAAGTTCGGTTGCAGGCCCCTGTTTTTACCGGGGCTCTGGGTTCAACCGAAGTCGCCGCGAAAAACTGGGACCATTTCGCCGTGGGCGCCGCTATCAGCGGCATCACACTCGTCTGCGGAGAAAACGTCTGCGGCGTCGACCCGCAACTGGAACGCGATGAAAACGGCAAACTGGTCGAATCCCCCGAGATGCGTCATCGTGTCGAGATTTACAGGAAGTTTCACAACGGCTATGGCGACCTGATCGTCCAGATGAATGTCGAAGACACGCGCCTGGGGGTTGCCGAATACGCCATTCAGGAACTCGGTGTCGAAACAATTGAACTCAAATGGGGTCAGGGCGCGAAATGCATCGGGGGTGAGATTCAGATCGACAATCTGGATCGCGCCCTCCAGCTGCAGGATCGAGGATATCTGGTCACGCCCGATCCTTCGTCTCCGTCCCATCAAAAAGCCTACAAAGAAGGTGAAATTAAGCACTTTGAAAGGCACTCCCGTCTTGGTTTTGTTGATGAAGAAGGATTCCACGCTGAAGTCGAACGCCTGCGCAATCTGGGGGCCAAACGCGTCACGCTGAAAACGGGAGCATACCCGATGCGTGAACTTGCTATGGCTCTCAAATGGGCATCCGACGCCAAACTCGATCTTGTGACGATTGATGGTGCGCCCGGAGGAACCGGCATGAGCCCCTGGCGGATGATGAACGAGTGGGGAATCCCCACGATCTATCTGCAATCCATGGCGTGCGAACTCGCCCGCGAGCTCGACAACCAGGGCGCTTACGTGCCTGATCTTGCGATGGCCGGCGGGCTTTCCACCGAGGACCACATCTTCAAGGCTCTCGCCCTCGGCGCGCCCTACTTCAAATCCGTTTGCATGGGTCGTGCAATCATGATCCCGGGGATGGTGGGGAAAAACCTGGAAAACTGGCTGGAAAACGGCGAAAAACTCCCGAAAACCATCCGTCAACACGGCGAGCGGCCGGAGCAGATATTCCTTGACTACGAAGATCTCTGCGATGAGTTCGGGGAAGATACGGTCAAACAAATGCCTCTTGGCGCCATTGCCATGTACACCTTCGTCGACAAACTGAAAGTCGGTCTCCAGCAGTTGATGGCGGGTTCGAGGAACTTCAACATTGAAGCCATCAGTCGGAAAGACCTGGCGGCCCTCACAAACGAAGCGGCCGAGATCACGGGACTGCCTTA
>JAGXLK010000249.1 GCA_018334735.1 Planctomycetota bacterium
AACGTCTGAAGGGAGAAAAACTGGCCAGCTGGGGCAAGTCTTTTGGCCTGGGACAAAATACGGGCATAGATCTGCCCTATGAACGGGATGGTAATCTTCCTACACCGCAGACTCTTTTCGGTCGTTTGAACCTCGCGATAGGTCAGGGCAAGATTCTCTGTACCCCGCTTCAGGTCGCCCGAGTCTATGCGACCATAGCGAATGGTGGAGTTTTAATTCAGCCCCATCTGCTTGACCGTGTTACCGGACCAGAGGGCGAGCTCGTTCGCTATTTTGAGCCTGATATAAAAACCATTGACGTGAAAGCTGAGACTCTGGAGGCTGTGAAACGGGGAATGTATCGAGTGACAAGTTCGACCGGGACCGCGCGTCATGCGGACCTGAGGCCATTTGGGGTCGCAGGAAAAACCGGCACAGCCGAGATCGGGATTGCGGGGATCAATCACGCGTGGTTCGCGGGATTTGCACCTTACGAAGATCCAAAAATTGCCTTTGCCGTGGTCAGTGAACGTAATCCGGGACACGGAGGTAGCCACGCCGCTCCTATTATTCGGCGGGTCCTGGAGAAGATCTGGCCTTCTATTAAAAAAATGCCTTGAAATCCGACGATGACATTAGGCGGCCGGTCGGTTAAACTAATATGGATTTTTGCAGAAAAGGACGTCTCCAAAAATGGAGGAACGGACAATGCGTGCATTAAAAGTGTGTCTCTGGATTATAGGCGTGTTGTATCTGCTGTCCGTCGTGGGGTTATTTCTTCCGATGAGCACTCTTGAGTCGCTCGCGCACGCGGTGGCAGAAGGTGAAATTCCGCAATCTCCAGCCTTTGCATATGCGGTACGGGTTTTATCCGGCACTTTTGTGCTGATCGGTATCTTTTACATTATTCTTGCGCGGGAACCTGAACGATACCCTGTTCTTGTGCCGTTCTCCGGCGTAGGTTCGATAGCCATCGGACTTATATCGGGGGTCGCAGGGGGACTCGGCCAACTGCCTATGGCGTGGTTCCTGGGAGATTGCTTATCTCTCTCATGTTTTGGAGTTCTCATCCTAATTTTCTGGGGTATTTCCCAGAATAAGTCCCCGGAAGAACCGGAGCCCGTTGTCGAAGAAAGCGTCGATGAACCGGACCTGAGTTGTTAAACAGGTTTTTTCCGGGACCGGTGGCACTCAAAGAAATTGCGGGTGTGCTGATTGTTGGGCTGATCAATCACCGTTTTGCCCGTCCTCGTGGTCCATGACACTTGATTTTTGGGGTAGAAGGGAGAGATTGCCGCGTCGCCCAAACAGCGGGCTCCTCGCAATGACGTTCTAAACGTGTTCTTGGTCATTGCGAGTGGAGCGAAGCAATCTCGTCGTTTGCCGGAACCCATAAATTCAATTGTCACGGACCAATAGCAGGGTTTCCCGTATCCTGGTGTCATTCAGAAACGGCCAGTTTTTCTAAGCAGTTGTATCCGTTTTGCCGCCTCTGACCTCGACCAATTCCTGGTCGGCCCACTGGATATCTTCGGCACGTAGCTCAACATTGACGTGCCCATTGAAGCTGTTGATTATCGGTTCGAAGGCGAGACAAAAAGGTTCATCGCTTCTTTCCTGAAGAGGTTTGAGCCAGTCGGCTTTTCTAAAAGCGATGACTTTAAGGGTTGCGTCGTTTTGGCGAACCTTAAAAGATAAATGATTGCGGTGACTTCCAACAAGTTTAGGATTGCCCACCACTTTCAAATCGGTTGCGGCGAAGAGCGGGTCAGGATTGCCTTCTCCAAAAGGGGAGAGAACTTTGAATTCTTCCACCGCGGGGCGAGTTAATTGTTGAAGACCAATTTCCCCCTCGAGTTCCAGCTGCGGGATGGGCGGCTCGTCGCCGAGTTTCTTCCGGGCCAGAGCGTTCATCTTCTCCCTGAAGGTATCGAGTTTTTCCAGCGGTAGGGTGAGACCGGCGGCGCCCTCATGGCCACCGAAACGCACCAGAAGCTCTTCGCAGTCGGCAATTGCGTTAAAAAGATGAAAGCCAGGTATACTGCGGGCGCTACCTCGAGCCAGATCTTCTTCTTCGTGGAAGACAAACGTTGGCCGCCAGAAACGTTCGGCCAGACGTGAGGCAACCAACCCCACCACGCCCGGATGCCATTCTTCGCTCGATAGCATGAGGCACCCGATTTGTTCAGGGTCATACTGTGCTTCGACTAACTCCTGAGCTTGTTCAGTGGCAAGACGCTGGATGCTCTGACGTTTTCTATTTTGTTTTTGCAAATGTTCAGCTGTTTCGCTGGCTTCACGCGGGTTATCGGTCACAAACATATCCACCGCAGCCCGGGCATCGGCGACGCGGCCTGCTGCATTGAGGCGCGGGGCAAGCTGGAAACCTATGTGGTAAGTCGTCAAATTTGATTTGCCGGCAATCCTTGCCACTTCCATAAGGGCTTGAAGTCCCGGAATTCGTGACTGCGGAAGAATGCGAAGGCCAAAACGGGTGAGTATACGGTTTTCATCGACAAGAGGTACGATGTCGGCAACCGTTCCAATTGCCACAAGAGGCAGCATTTCCATCAAATGTTCCCGGTAATCTTCGGGCATGGTTCCCCCGCCGGCGAGACGTTGCCCAAGAGCCCAGATGAGTTTATATGCGACTCCAACCCCTGCCAGACCTTCGTAACCGAATTCACATTGCCCAAGATGAGGATTGAGTATAGCACGGGCGTTCGGAAGCTCCCCTTTTAGTTCGTGGTGATCTGTGATAATTAGATCGAGACCGAACTCGCTGGCTTTTTTGGCTTCTTTACGTGCTGATATGCCACAATCGACGGTCACGACAACATCAGTGCCGCTGGATTTTATCTCCGATAACGCATCACAGTTGAGACCGTAGCCTTCTTCAAGTCGCCGGGGGATATAATAGTCTACTTCAGCGCCCAGGATTTTAAGAGACCGCACAAGAATTGCCGTCGCACAGATACCGTCCGCATCGTAATCACCATAAACGGTGACTTGCTTCCCCTCTTTCGCGGCGGAGAACAAAAAATCAGCTGCTTCTTTCAAAGCTTCGTGGTCGCGGGGATCGCGCAAGTTGTGGAGTGATGGTTCAAGAAAAGCGCGTGCGTCTGAGAATTCTGTAAGCCCCCGATTAACCAGCAAACGAGCCGTCACTGGAGAGACACGAAGGCGGTCCTGAAGTTGACGAACCAAGGCGAGATCCGGGGCCGGGAATATCCATTTGCGTTCCATAGCCTTTTCAGTATATCGGGCTCACTGTCCTCAGGCAAGGGGCGCCTGAAATTCTTCATTTTGGGCCCTGAAAATGCTGTCGAGACCGCTTGTGCCGGCCGGGAAAATACGACATCGCTTTGCCTGTTCGCGGGGTGGACAGCGCGTTTCCCAGCGAACACTGAAATATCTCTACAACTATTGACTGCGTCCATAAATATTTGCTTGGCATCGGCTTCAGAATGCAGGCCTCAAAGCGGGTTATGAATCCAACGTAAGTTGGATGTTGTTTATCTGTTCTCTGGTGCCCAATCTCGTCGTTCTGCTGATCCAGTAGAGACATTACTCCGGCAGCTACGCCGATTTGTAATGATACTTGAATTTGACTGGCTGATGCTGACGCGCGCCAATGTGGTTCAACGGTAACATGCCAGCGAGAGACGCTTTCCGCCGGAAGGTTTGTCTGTTATAGTGCTGATACAAAGGAGCGGAAATCGCCTCTTAAATCACCCGGACCGGGCTCTGCGAACGCTCAAGCCTTTAGTGAAACATACAATGCCCGTTCATGAGACATCGAAGATCGTTCTGCGAGGATTTTCCTGGCCCACGTTGTTCCTGCTGATACTTATTTTTTTATGCATCATGGTGTTGACCTGGCGTGCCGTAGCCCATGGGGGGAGCCGTGCGTGGGCAGCGGTTCTTGTTCTGCTCCGCGGAGTGGCATTGGTTGCTTTATGCCTGGCAATTTTGCAGCCGGAAATTGTCAGGAGAAAAACTGAGATCCTTCGAAGCGAGATCATTGTTCTTCACGATGGCAGCATGAGCATGAATTTGCCTTCGGGGGCGGATGCGCTCAGCCGTCAGGAAACCGTCCAAAAAGCCTTCGTGGCGCAGCCGGATTTCCTGGATAATATTCGACGCGATTTCAACGTCAAATTTCTGGAATTTGGCGACAAAGTTCTGGAAGGCAGCGAGGATATGTTGCTTCGAGCCGAGGGTGGCAAAATGCCCCGAACGGATCTAAAAAAGGCTTTAAAAACCGTGCTGGATGATCATGCGAGCGATGCGTTGGAAGGGGTAATTCTCGTGAGCGACGGGGCCGATACGGAATTGAGCTCTTTGCCTCAGCAAAGACATTACACTCTCGATGGAGAGCTTGAAAGACTGGGCATTCCTGTTTTTACTTTGTGTCCCGTGGATGGGACCGCCCTTTCTGATATTGCACTCTCGGGAATTCGGTGTTCCCGACTTGCTTTTGTGCGTTCACGATGGAAGGCTGATGTGCAAATTTCCACTAATGGACTCTCAAGTGGCCGCTGCCACGTTGTTCTGCGCCGAAGGGGCAATATTGTTGATATTGCACAACTGAATTTGCGCAAAAACAAGACGCGCTATGAAGTAAGTCTATCCTTCGTGCCCAATAAGACAGGACGGACACTTCTTTCTTTCGAGGTTCAACCGCACCCTGATGAAACATACCACCCTAACAACCGTCTGGGAGTTTCCTTGAATACTGTCCGAGATAAAATACGTGTGTTACAGGTTGGCGGGCGGCCCAGCTGGGATGTTCGTTTCCTGCGCCGTTTCTTAAAGCAGATTCCGACCGTTGATTTAGTTTCTTTTTTCATCCTGAGAGATCAAAGTGATAGACCTGAGCCCAGGGGCTCTGTGCGTGGAAGCTATGTAAATCTCATTCCGTTTCCGACGGAGGAATTATTTACGCGTGAACTGAGAACATTTGATATCATCATTTTTCAGAATTTCGACTATCGGATTTTTCTCGGCTATCGGGTCGATTTCCCGAGCTATCTTGAGAACATTTGTGAACATGTACTGAAACGCGGGGCAGGGTTTATTATGATCGGCGGGAATCAAAGCTTTGATCGCGGGCCGTACGCGGGGACGGAAATAGCACAAATACTCCCCGTCGATTTGAAAAAAGGTCAGGGAGTCCCC
>JAGXLK010000250.1 GCA_018334735.1 Planctomycetota bacterium
CCCTCATACCAAGCGATGGCATCGGGCAAAGTTGACCCGGGCATCAGCCCCCCTTCCGGGACTTCCATGAGATGGGAATTGACGGTTTCGCCAAGTTGATTGTCGGCAGCAATCCGCTGCCAGTAACCGTTGAAATTCTCCCAGAGACCGAACCAACGGATACCATCCTCCCGGCGTTGCTCCAGAATTGGCCCCCAGCCGTCGGGGAACGTGTCCGGATTGGGGCCGAGTCGAACCAGCTGATCTTTCACCGGGCTGTCCGAACCAGTGTGACAGTGATATCCATCATCGATAAGCAAGAAGCGGATCGGCAGATCATGCGCGTTTATGCGGCGGGCAGCATCGGTCAAAATATTCGCATCGATCTGGCGTTTGTGCTGTTCCCAGGAGCACCAACCAAGGTATTGGAAAATTATGGGATATCTTTTTTCGTTTCGCAGTCGCGCAAAACCACGCATCAGCGAGTGATCGAGGGCCTCCCGCCAGGCCCCGCTGCATGCTTCGTAGAGATCGGGGGCCCGAAAATATGCAAACACCGGCAGGTCGCCTTCGACCGGTGCCGTGCCGAGCGTGCCGATCTTCAGTTTCACGCTTTGCGGATCGACGGGGTCCAACCAGCTCATGGCTTTTTCGCCGGTAATCGGCAGGAGCACGAGCCAATCGCCGTCGGTCAGCTTGAGAATTGCAAAAAGCCCACCTTCAATCGTTTCGTCCCACCGCGTGATGCGTAGCCCCTGCACGCGGTTTGCCCCACCGCCGATCACCTCGTCCTCGCGGGCCTGTCTGACGGGATCGTGCCGCTGAAAGGCTGTGTAGTAAATGATCGAATTCGTCGGCGGGAGATTAAGACCCATTTCCTCCAGCACGCCATAGTCTCCCTCTGGCTTGCCGGTGAAAGAACTCAACACATACACGCCATTTGTCGCTTTTGTCAGATCAAGTCTGTCATTCACTTTGTCGTTGCTCTCCTTATGCTTGAGCCCCGGAGGCTGAACATCAAATGAGGGGAAGATTTTGGGCTTTCGGGGAGGGATCTGTCAATTGATTCTGCGAGCACTACGTTGAGCGCCCCTCTGCATAAATGTCCTGCCCCTGACTTATCAGTAGTACATTACGTACTGACTGGCCTCCTTGCGCAACGTATCCGGTCCTGGAATCACCCACTCTATGTGACTGTCGGCATACAATACGTTTCCCCCCGCAGTCGATTCCATGGCGTATTCGTGAGCCATGCCATAGGGATTGGGGCAGTAGGTGGCACCATCATGCCTGGTATGTCCCCTGTACGTAAGTCCCTCGTAAAACACATCCATCATCACCCCGTCTCGGGACGGACGAGCCGGCAGGTGTTGTCCGTACCAGTTTACATACTCCTTGAAACGTTTATTCACCGTCGGGACATGCCGCCGGGGAGAACTGTGCATGGCCCAGTAGTACCACCCGTAGGGCTCGTTACGGCTCTGCCCACGAGAATCGTTTCCAACCCCAGCGTAATACGTGTAACCGATGCAGACGGTATTGGATTCGTTGTCCCAATGGTCCTGGTAATAACCCTTTTTCGCCCATCCGTCTCCATCGGGAACATTTGGACATACGATGATATCGTTTGTCACACCGTAACTTTTCAAAGCCGGAATACCTTCGACTCGTATTCCGTTGCGAACCATGTAATCGCTGCCACCACCGTTTTTTGACGGCATCCAACCGTCGTAATCATTGGCGTACATTTCAAGAGCAAGTCCCCACTGTCTGAGGTAGTTAGCGCAGGCAACTCGCCGAGCGCTCTCGCGCGCTCTCTGCAGCGCTGGCATCAACATTGCTGCCAGTATGGCGATAATAGCGATAACGACAAGCAATTCGATAAGCGTAAACGCACCCCGTGATTTTCTCGTTTTGGCAACAGTATCCATCATAGTAACCTCCAGAACAGGACGTAGAACCAGGTCGCATCCTAGAAGAAGATTTCAATCTAATGGCCTTTAGCGTGCGTTGCGACCAATTATTCAGGCTGACGTGCCATTGCAAGGCAGCATCGCCGCCGCGGCAATCTCGCTGTTGGGCCAAAAAACGACGAGATCGCTTCGCCCATCTCGCGATGGGCTCGCAATGACCTACGAAACGGAATTTAACAGACTAAGCACATGCCAACTTCTGCGGTAAGGCCAGGCGATTTCCTCACGGGTCAGATCAACTCAATCTCATCTCCAAAAACAACTTCAGAACATCAATCGCCGTCTGTGGGGCTTAACAATAACGCGCTCAGGTCGCGGGATGATACATTTTGTATAAATCCTTCAGCCGGAGAAACCACCGCTGAACCCGACTTCTCCCCCGCCAGGAGCGTCTTTAGCTCATATCTTTTGGCCGGCAATGCACCTTGAATCGTAACATTCATTTTAGCAGAAACATCCATGAAGTTGAACAACAAAAGCAGCATCCGGCCGTCAGGAAGAAGCCGGAGCATCGCTTTTTTTTGCTTATCCAGCCCCCCGGCCCACAACAGTTTGCTGCCGAAGGTGTGGTTGGAACTCCGCGCCAGCTTATAGTCCGGTTTTTTCGGAAAAGAAATCCGCACCCGCTCATCAGCCAACTTTCCTTCCATGAGCAAGGGTTCCAGAGTGGCGAGTTCATGCAGGGCCCGCGAAGCCGCTGAAAAATATTCCCCGTCGAGCTGGTCACCCCGGAAAAAGTGGAAGGCGTTTCCGCCCTCTGCGCCGGCCAGCACAATATCAAGTCGCATCGCCCACGCCGGGAGACGCACCTTGTCATATCGGTACAGTTCAATGAGTGTCCCCGCAAAAATCCCGATTAGATGCATCTCGGCGCCGTTGCCTCCGGAAAAGCGGTTGGCCGTCCTGACAATCTCCGGGATCGAAGGCAAACCACCCGGGTTGTCGTAGTGGTAGACGGAGCAGGCGACCTGATCCACTTCTCTCACAAGATCTTCCAACCGGAACCGCCCTCTTCCGCCAGCGTTCCACCAGTAACAGGGCATGTCACTCGCCGACGCGAGACTTAAATACGGCATATCAGGGCGGATCTTATGTATCTCGTCCTGCATCCGGCCCACAATTCTCGCGTTGAGCCATCTGCGGTAATCCTGCCATTCAGGGAACGGAGAGTACCGCCCCGTCTCGGGATCAGTGGCCAATTTCCGCAATTTCTCTTTGCTGTATTGGGCTAAACGCGGTTTCTTCGGCTTAATAAACTTCTTGAATTCCAGAATCGACCGTTCGCTCCAGGAATCCGCCATCAGCTCGTAATCGCAGCAGACCCCGTCGAGCCAGTTTTTTTCGGCAGCCTTTATGGCACGCTGGAATGTGGGAAGTTGCACGGCATCTTCGCCGTAGATCAGATAAAGCGGATCTGCTTCTCGCGGATTCGTGCTTCCATCCCATTTGACGGTGGGATGTTTCTCGCTGGGATGATGCGGGCCGAAACGAGTATAGTATTTTATGTCATGTTCGTGGAAAAAACCCGCCTCCCCTTTGTTGGTGGTCCCGAACACCAGCGCGAAACCGTTTTCCCTCAGCAACTCGCCGTAATCCGAAGCCACCCGTTTGTCCTTCGGCCGTGACGCCCCCCAAACTCCGAGGCTGAACTTTTTCGGTCGCTTGTGCTCCTCGTGGATCGGCCAGACCTTGATACCAAACGTCTTTTCGGGATGAGGATCTCCGTCCACTTCCATGTGAACGTGCGCAACGGGCAGACGACCGGATTTGTCAGGTTTCAGGGCCAGAAGCGGATGACCGTAGTAATGTATCCTGCGCCCTGACATGGTTTTCAGCTTAAAGGCCACGGTCAGCCGCTGATACGGAGTCTTATCGCGGACGATATTTTCCCGGTTCAGTTCCTGCCCCCGAACCACCAGCGCCTCCACGCTCCGAGGAATCTCGATGACCGCCCTGATCTTGCGACCGTTGTATTTCCCCTCTGCCATCGCCGTAAACCCTTGCTGCAAGAAGCGATCTTCTATGAGGTGGATCGTGTTATGCTTGAGAGCCGCCGGGTAAACAATCGGCTCCACCAATCCTTGAAGATATTGTCGGCCCATGAAATCCTCACCCCGCTCAGCTTTTCCCTTCACGCCGCCCTCCGGAAAGACAAATTCTGCCTGGTGGACGAACATCCAGCGGAGCGATTCGTCGTGACCATCATCCATGTTCTCAATTGTCAGCGTGTTTTTGCCTCCGACAAAAACTTCCCGCCGCAATTTGATCGTCTGGGTCGTCCAACCTCTTGGCGTGTAGATATGCGGGCTATCTTTGAAAACGGTCTCGCCTTCGTGAACGACCTTGCCATTCAGAATCACGCGGATGGGTACACTTCCCTCTTTGACGTCATCAAGCCCCACAATCTTCAGTTCGGATTCTCCCTGGGGGGTTCCCTCCAGCGCGAATCGAGCGGTTATCGAATCGCCTTCCACGCCCCGCGAAAAAATGGACACCTTGCGCGCGCCCCGATACGAATAGCCTTCACCGTATTTCGCATCATCTCCCTTGTAAAAAGTTGAGTGGCAGCCTCCGACAAAATCTTTTGCCGGGATCGTCAGTTTGCTCTCCTCAGCCATAAGTTTCCCCGCACAACAAAATACCACGAACAAGAAAAAGATCACTCCACCGGAATTTTTTGGGAACATATCTACCTTTCTTCCTGAAATTCGCTCCATCCGAGCTTCACATTATCTTTCTCAGCAATCTCTTTTGGCACGACAATTCGGTCGGGATAGAAACTCATGTACGGGGGGATATTGATAAGCCGCACGTTTCCGCGTGTCTGATTCATCGTCCGCCAGACGCGTCCATCGGCACCTTCGGGGACATCCAGGGCGACGTAATTTTTGCCTTTCGCGCGGTCCGCCGATGAGAAATCGCGTCGTCCCTTCCCCGGCACAATCAAGCTCAGCCGTGGACTGGCACTAAAAATGATCTGTTCGGTCCCCTTCGGCACATAGAAATAATGCGGGCCGCTGTAGTTAATCCATACGGGATTTTTGTAGGATGCGCCGAACGCCAAAGGCGTCTCCCGTGGGACATGCAGGCGGAAGGATCCCTTGATTCGGACAGGGTAGCTGCCGGCTTCTGGCAGTTCGAGTTCGATCTTTGCCGCATCATCCTTGTCGATCTTCTTTTTCAGGATCGCCCGATCTTCCTC
>JAGXLK010000251.1 GCA_018334735.1 Planctomycetota bacterium
GGTGTTTTTGAAGAAGGAGGGGGGAATAATGTGCAGAGAAATGAGTTTTCTCGAATCGGTCAAACAGGCTCCATGGCTGCTCAGTCGAGCCAGGGGAAAGAGGAGGAGCGCTTTTACTCTTATCGAACTGCTCGTTGTCATCGCCATCATCGCTATCCTGGCGGCGATGTTGATGCCGGCCCTGGAACAAGCGCGGGAAGCGGCCCGAAGTGCCTCCTGTATAAGCTGCCAGAGACAGCTGGCACTGACCCTGATGCTTTATTCGCAGGACTTCGATGGTTGGTTTCCGAGATCCAAAAACAATCCGTGCCCCTCGCCGACTCCTCATAATGGCAAGGGGACAATTTACGCGTGCCCATGGGGGCTGATATTGACCGTGCACGGGTATGTGGAAGCCCCTGTCGATTTTGCCGAGAATTATGTGGAAGTGGGCCAGGTACTGCACAGAAGCGGGATCATAAATTGTCCCAGCATCAAACCCATTCCGCTGAGCGAGGATCTGCATCAATGGCTGCAGACCTACGGCATACGGCATTATTCTGAAAATGTCCACAGCAACGTTTGGAAGGGGGGGCTTGACCCCAGCCATCCGTGGTACGATCCTTCATGGGACCCTGTCCCGGACCGGATACATGTCTTGCGTTCCCCCAGAAGTACCCGTATTTTTGCCCCCCAGAGAGGGGCCGCCAGCTACCCGGTCGGAACCGAGTGTACAAAGCAATACCCGGGCAGCAAATGGTGGAACCTCGGCAGCTCTTATTATGAAGAATGCGCCGACTTGTCCTACAGAGCCGTTTTCGCCCATGAGGGTGTTGCCTACCGTCCGCATAATGACAAGGGCAATGTCTGGTTCCTTGACGCGCATGTGGAATCTCTGACCCAGGAAGGTATGCAGGAGCTGATTGATGCTCCCGGCGATGGTGATTTTTCTGTGAATTCGAATGACGATGCTTTTGAAAATTCCTGGCCACGTTCTTATTGAACTTTTCCGGGCTTTAAAGCCCGAAGGCAAAAAAATTGCTAATCCCAGTTAACCGTCATAAATCTGCATTTACCCTTATTGAACTCCTGGTCGTCATAGCTATTATCTCCATCCTGGCGGCCATGTTGATGCCGGCTCTGGAACGCGCCCGAAACATTGCTATGCAGACGAGCTGTCTCAACAAGGAGAAACAAATCGGGTTGGCTCTTGCTATGTATCACAACGACTGGAATGAGTATACGCCTCTCCCTCTCTACAGGGATACCAGCGCGACCCCCAGCCAATGGAATCCGTGGGACCTGGTTCTGGCCTACCATTACCTGGGTGTGGATCGCAGCGAATCTTGGTGGTTCCCCAAAGCCCGGAACGACAGATGGCGCCCGGACGTGATGCACTGTCAGCAAATTGTGGGTAGCCAGTGGTGGCGCGGAACCTATGCGCTCAACAGAATGGCTGTTGGATGGTGGTGCAATTCGACCCGACCGTATTCGGAGTTCCTCAAAGATGGCCGCGATTGCGGGGGTGGTCCCGGCGATCTGGCCCTCGTGTTCGAAGCCTACAGACAACAGGTGACAAATTACAACTGGAACTATATCCAGGGAAATTTCGAACACCGACATCCGGAAGGTCTTGAAATTGGCTCCGGACAAAATATCCTGTTCGCCGATTTCCACGCCGAATACAAGAAAGCCGACCCCACCGCCACTGCCATCGGCGGAGGGATGGGTGGTGTCTGTGTCTGGCACACTTACGACGTCGTCTACGGACAATACGGGCATTGATCAGAATGCTTTCATCCCCTCTCACCCTGCGGGGGAATAAATCCAGATGAACAGTGCACATGTCAAATTGCCTTTAGGCCGGACTCTATTTACTGGCGCCTGGATTGTACTGTGTTTTGCGTTCCTGATGCCGACCGCTATCCCCGCGGCTCCGGAGGAGGCAGAACCAGATGTTTTTTACGAAGATTTCACCGGCAAACCGGCCGAAGTTTTTGAAAAAAGAAACCTGCGTTGCAACGAGCGCGATCAGAAACACAAAGCCAAGCGACCACAAACGCTGGAATTGATCAAACATGGCGGCCACAGGGTCCTCCACCTGAAAGGTGGATTCCAGACTCGCGTCTTTTATCAGGATAAGAAATTTAAAAATTTTGTGCTCGAAACGACCGTTCAGAAGACCAAAGGATCTTACGGTGGTGTCGTCGTGCGCGACCACTGGCGTATATACTTTCAGATGAAGGGCTTCCTCTGTCTGAACAGCGACATGCCCGGGCTGGTCGGTGGGCGCCTGTTCAAGTCCGATAAGAATTTTCGCGGTTATCATAAGCTGAAAGTCGTCTGCGCCGGGCCCTTGCTGCACGCATACGTCGACGGTCAGCACATGTTCACCCGAGAAATCCCCGATAAACCCGGCAAAGTGGGTTTCTACGCGCACCACGGCGAAGTGTTCTACCGCGACTTCCGCATCGATACGCATGTTGAACCGAGTTTCTTCCTGGCGGTTAAACCGAAAGCTCCCGAAGACAGTCTGATCTTTCCCCCCGGGGAAGATGTGAAACTGAAATTCGATGTGATTAACAGCTCGCCGCAACCTCAAAAGGTGATGGTCTCGGCAATTGTGAAGAGCTGGGCTAACGAGAATCTGAGCGAGAGGGTCCAGAAGACGCTGAAGGCGCCGCGGGGCAGCACCACCATTGAACTTGATACAGGCCAGCTCCCCGTCGGGTTTCACAAAATCGTGTTCCGGGCAACGCTGAACGGTCAGACGTTCACCGAGGTGAATGATCTGCCGCTGGCCGTTCAAGAGAAAGGCAGCGCCAATTTTCAGGCGCCGAAGATCCCCGTGGCGGCGTATTCAAAATATTACAATAAAACTACCCCGATCTATTACAACACCTACGCCCATGCGATCGCGCGGAAGCTCAGAACACATGGTTTCAACGCCATCGTGGCCGATCCATTTTTCACGAAGAAAGGTGTCGAAATCTACCGCAGCTACGGTATCGCAACGATCGCCCGGTCCGGTTCCATGCTCGATCACCCGGCCGTGATCGGCACTCTCCTTGGGGACGAACCAAAGCCGGGACAGATCGATGAATTGAAGAAAAAATACGATGAGATGGCGCAGGCGTCCGGCAAACCCGTCACCACCTGCATGGTGGGGGAAGGAATGGGATTGGGGAGTTCGCACGACCCGGTCCGCATCTGGCGGAGACTGGATGCGCGGGTGCGGGCTTTTCGGTGGTACGGAATCAAAAAGAGCTATTACAGCATTCTCCACGACCTGAAATATAAAGGTGTGTTGCCCCTGGCATCGGTCATGCGAATTGTCGAGGCGTCCGAAGATACGGCCTGGTGGTTCGTCCCGCCGAGTTTCGGGGCCACCCATCACGAAGGCTACTTTCATAATCCGACGCCGGCCGAAATGCGGGGGCTCATGCACATGGCAATGGCTCACGGATGCGATGGTTTGTTGCTGTGGTGTCTGCAGAGCCACGGACGCTGGCCGGCACTGCTGGACCAGAAATCATTGCAGCCGCCCGACGGGAAACTCGAAGCGGCTTCCGAAGTGGCTGAGTTAATCAACGGGAACGTGGATATGCTGGCTACCCTTCGCTACGGCGGATTCCAGATCCGAAACTCGAATCCGATCTACGTCGAAGCCGAACCGCGCAAAACCCACGCGGGGGACAGCTACATCTACGTCGTGAACAAGGACGCCCGGAATCCCGCCGCCGCCACCATCGCTTTCAAAGAGCGGGGCGATACGGTCCGGGACGTTTTCTCCGGGAAAAAACTGAAGATGAGCAAAAACGCCGGCGGTTTCCGCGAACTTGATCTGGAACTCTCGCCTTCGGAGGCGATGCTGCTGGACGTGGATGTGCCGGTGCCCGAGCCGAAGCCGGTCAAAGCGCCGGCTGGCCGCGCCACTGCCGATCCGGAGCTGGTTGCGACGGTTCAGGAGAGGATCGACAAGTCCGGCGTGGCGGTCCTGAGCGTTGAGATGGCCGAAAAACCATGCGTGCCGGGGGATGCGATCGGACTCTCCCGCGCGGATGACCTGCGGAATGTCTGGGAGAAAAGTGAGGAGACCCCCCGTTGTTTCAGCTGGTCGGGTCTTCTGCACGAACGGACGCGGGAAGGTTACCTCGGACTGGCTCCGGCGCTGAGGTTGGCCGATGCGGCCGGGAAGGGACAATACTGGACCCTGTATCCGGCGCTCGGTGGGACGGAAGCCTCGCCCGGAGAACTGCGAGCGATGCTGCATCTGGCCCTGGCGTATGGGAGCCGCGCCGTGCTGGTGCCCGACACGGCAGTAGCGCAGCTCCAGACGGTGGTCTCTGAGGTATCCGAAAAAGTGGGGCCTCATGGGGAATTCGTTGCCTCGCTTCATCATGCGGGACTGGATATCCGCTGCAAGAATGCAAGGATCGTGCCGATACCCCGTCAGGCGGGCAAGAAAGGTCCGCTGTGCGTCTACGCGGTGAACATGGATACGGAGAAGCGGGCGGAGGGGAGACTGTTGTTGTGGGACGGGGTCTGGGACTGGACGGAAGCGCGGGAGGTGTATGCGGGGGAGGATCTTGAGGTGAAGCCGCGGGATGCGGAGGGTTATTTGAGCGTGGCGATCACGCTGAGGCCGGGGGAAGGCCGACTCATCAGGACCGATGCCAGGGTTAACAGGAAATGAAGCGGACAGGCAACGGCAAATCAAGTTGATTTGGTTACGTGCGAACTGTTTTTTTCGTCTACGATAGGTTTCATAATACTCACGAAGCGCTGGGCTCTTTCATATGATCCTGCCGAATTCCAGTCGCGAGGATTCCAGATATAATCTGCCGCTGTCGCGAAATATTCCAATGATTCTTTGCTGAAGTTCTCGGGCATCGTATTGTAACCGCTGGAGAAACCGGCATTGAAATGGATGCCCTCAAAGAGTTCATTTAACTCTACGGGCAGGAATTCGCCCTCAAAGACGCGGGCCTCAGCCATCCCCTCTATCGGTCGCGAGAAAGATTTGTCAACTTCCCGCGAGACCCGGTTGACCCACAGGAAAGGTCGTCTTCCCGCTTTTTGGGTCCACTCTTCAACATCTTCGACGCTCAAAAGGCGATTGAATGAGAACTGATGTACCCGTCCAAAGGGGGCAGACCTTCTCAGG
>JAGXLK010000252.1 GCA_018334735.1 Planctomycetota bacterium
GCCTGTTATCGATGCACTCAACTTCTTCTACAGCATCCAGGATCCACAAACCGGTCTCTGGGGAACAGCCGACCAACCAAAGAATGTCCGTATTAATGGCACGTTCAAACTTTTCCCGCTTTTGCGCGAAAACCTGGACCTGCCGCTGCCCCATGCCGGTAAGATCATCGATCAGGTGATGTCCGAATTTGATCGACCTGATTATGATGAAACGGTCTGTGGGTGCGACGAATGGGATAACTGGTATGTGATCGGACTGGCACGCCCTGAGGCTCCGTCCCATCGTGCGGAAGAAATCAAAAAAACGGCTGCCTGGCGAATCAGTCGCGTGCTCGAAGTTTTCAGCCAATCGGACGGAGGATTGAGTTTCCACCCGGCTCACTGCAATACCAATTGGATCGGATTTGATATGGCGCCACAACTACCTCAGGGTGATGCCATGGGTCCTGGAATACTCGCTGGCGGGATTAACGTTTGTATCGACCTGACAGATCTCCATGATGCAACCGCATGGAATGGTGTGTGGCGCATGCGCTCGCTTGATGATGAACCTCTTCGGAATGCTATCCTTGAAGGATTGAATGCAGACATAGAGAGTCAATCTCAGAAGAACGTTCCATAATCGACATAAGAGAGAACTTATTTGCGAATACTTTACGGCATACAGAGCACAGGAAAAGGTCATCTATCGCGATTTCTGGGGCTCCGTCCGCATTTTCGTGAGGATGGACATAAGCTCTGTGTCATTGCCAGCGGGTATGAGACCCCTCCTGACTATTTCTTAGAGGCGATCAGTGACTACGAATATCATCGTTTCAAGGGAATATCATATGTGGGTAACGGGCAAGGAGGCGTATCGGAAACGCGCACGACCGCTGCTTTTCTGAAGAACTTTCCGCGTCTCATGGATGAAATCGCCAAAGCCCACCGGCTCGTGCGTGATTTTCAGCCGGATGTGATCGTCAGTGATTTTGAACCCATTACCGCGTGCCCGGTTGTCGCACCGGACATCCCCAAAATTGGCCTGTCCCACCAGAGCGCCGTCCTGAGTCCGGGCGTTCATCATCCTCCCGGCTTACCTTTCGCGAAACTTTCAACGCGTACCGTGGTTTCCATTTTTACGGCAGGTCTGAACCATAAATTTGGTTCTCACTTCTATCCGGCCAACCATTATTGTCTTCCGCCGATTATACGGCCGGCCATACTGAATGCTAAACGCGAGAACCGGGGACACATTATTGCCTACTACACGATGCCCGGTTTACTGCCCGAAATCAAGAATTACGCGCTCACTCACTCCGACAGACAATTTATTATCTATGGCGCGAAAGGCGAAAAAGACTCAGCAAACATCCACTATGAACAAGATCGCTCTCAATTCGCACAAGACCTGGCCAGTTGCGACACCTACGTCGGAACGGCGGGTTTCCAATCGATCAGCGAAGCCTTTTTTCTCGGCAAAAAGATCGTGGTCAAGCCATTGGCGGGTCAGTATGAACAGATTTGGAACGCCGCCCAATTGGAACATTACGGAATGGGACGTTGGATGCGGCAAAGCCTGGTTGAAGCACTTGAGCAAGACTTCAACAGCGAACTTCACACCAAACTGAAAAATTGGTTCGAAAACGGTTCGCGTACCTGCTATGAGAAAATTCTCGCGGCAGCTCACTAACTCAGAACGGCGGTTTCATACTCGTTTGAATCCGCCTCATCCAGCCCCAGCACAAACAGGTCTCCCCGTTTTGAACAGACATAATAGTTCAGACCGAATTCCCCGGCAGCTGCGCTTTTTCAGCCGGAAAGAGCTCAGATAATTCGGCCTCATGTTTTTCTTCAAACGGTCCAACCACAGCGAGGTTGGCGTTCTCCGGCCGAAAAATTGTATCAATTACCTCAACAAGATCATGGGTCGTTAGATCTTCCTGCTCTTTGACGTACTGGCCTGGCGTCCGGATCCGATCTTCAGGCAGCAAGAGAGATTGACGTGCCATATAATCTGCGAGACGATCCGGGCGGTCGCACATCATGTCCGTTCCGCATCGGACTGTCTCTTTATACGCTTCGAGTTCGTCTTCTTTTAGTCCGTCGTTACGCACTTCTTCAATCACATCGAGTGTCGCGCGGGCGGCGGCTGCCAAATTGCCTGCGTCCACCGACAGCGTAATATTCACCGCTCCCGTGTCCGAATAAACCATCGGCCGACTCGAAATCTGATAGACCAAACCCAGTTCCTCACGCACCGTTGTGAACAGCCTCGAACTCAAGCCTCCCCCGATTATTCGCGACGCCGCCATCATAGGGCTAAAACGGTCGTCAGCCGCACTGAAAGCACGAAAGCTCAAAGCCATATTGACCACAGGGATCCGTTCCGTTCGGCGGTATGCAGCTCGTGCCCGGTATGATTCGACTTCTTCCCGAAGAATCTCTGGAATGGGTTGATCGGCCGGCATACTACCTAATGTCGCGTCCAGCATTTCACAAACGCCCTCGAAATCAAAGGCCCCCGCCATTGAAACAACCATATTTTCCGGCACAAAGAAACGCGAATATTGTTTTTCGACCACCTCGGAATCAAACTTCTGGACGACCGATAAATTACCACGTGTGCCAAGCTCGTCGACTTCCTCTTTGAAAAGCAAGGTGTAAACCAGTTCCAGCGCGCTTAGATTCCGCTGTTTGTCATCCCGGTTCTCGCTGATTTCCTGAGCCACGATAGCCTTTTCCTGCTCGATTTCATTCTCATTAAACAATGGATTTCGAAGCACATCTGTAAAAACACTCAGGCCCTCTTCACAGTGTTTTTTATGGACGAGAAGGATTACCTCAAGAGACTCCGGGTGGGTGCTGGCATCAAGCAAACCGCCCATGTGCTCGATCGTCCGCAACAGATCGCGCGAACTCGGATAATTCTTGGAACCCTGAATAATCATGTGTTCCAGAAAATGGGTCAAACCAGCGTGCTCGCGGGGCTCAAACCTCGGGCCTGCATGGACACGAGCATGACAGGCAACCGAATGCAATGAGGATTGCTGAACGCCGATGATAGTCAAACCGTTATCAAGCTTTTCTTCCCTGTAATCGCCGAGCAAAAGGCTCTCCTTGTAAGTAAATTACTCATTCCCCGTCTTTGTGTCCCTAAAAAGATCGTATACAATACCGGGACATCCGTCAATCCCGACCGTTCATAACCTCAGCAAGATAAATTTGTCGAACGCTATGAATCAATCCGATGATACATATATCGTCCAAATAACACCTCCTGGTGAGGGCGGGATAGCGGTCATTGCTCTGGCCGGGAAAGGTGCAGAAGAAATGCTGAATCGATTCTTTGAGCCTGTTCAGTCTACTGGCAACTCCAAAAGAAATCGAAACTTATTTTACGGACACATTAAGCGGGACAACAAAGTACTTGATGAAGTTATTGTGGCACGTGTCGGAAATCCGTTCGCAAATGCCAGCAGCAGGGCCTACGAGATAAATTGTCATGGTGGAGCCGCCGCCGTGAGCGCTGTAATGGATTGTTTTCAGCACGCCGGTGCGCAGTCGGTCCCCTGGCAAGAATTCCCCGGTCTCAAACCGGATGGGGCCATCCTTTCACATTTCACTCTCCGCGCTCGCGCATTATCCTCTCTCCCACAAGCTGAAACGAGGCTTGCAGCCCGGATGTTGCTTCACCAGGCGAATGGCGCGCTTTCTAATGCTCTGCAGACTTTGCTGTTGTGTCGTAAAGAAAGGGAGTTTGGGAAACGCCTGGACTCGCTTCTGGCGACATCCGATCTCGGGCAGGCGCTTCTGGATTCCACTTCTGTGCTTCTCGCTGGCCCCCCCAACGTCGGCAAATCCACACTGCTCAACACCTTGCTGTCCAGAGAAAGAGTAATTGTTCACCACCGGCCCGGCACAACCAGAGACCTGGTGAGGGAAACGATTTCGCTCAAGGGTGTCCCTTTTGAGCTCATTGATTCCGCGGGAATTCGGCCGGGCGCACAAGATGTTGAGGCTGAAGCCATTAATAAGACCCTCGCGCATATTCGCGATTGCAACATACTGGTTTTCGTCTACGATGCCCGGGAAAAACTGGAAGAAGAAATAAAAACAGTTTCTAAAAAACCGCTCCCATCGCGAGTTTTCTTTGTCGGGAATAAAATTGATCTCCTGGACTCCGCCTCCTTCCCCCCGAGAAAGCCACCTGAGCCTTTTGCCGAATGCCCCCACATTTTCCTGTCGGCAAAGACCGGGGAAAATGTGGAACATCTCGAAAATGCGCTCCTCAAACCTTATATCTGTCGCCTGCCCGGTTGTCGGGGTGGTGAAGCATTTGTCTTTGACAAAAACACCGAAAAGTTATTGTGCCGGGTGCGTCAACTTTGCGATGATGCTGGTTTCCGGACAGCCCAAACTAAACTGGGCGAAGCCGGTGTTGTACTCAGTTAATAAAAGCTCCCTCGACATGAACATTTCCAAGAATCGTCTCTGAGCAGATCGGTCGCATGTCATTTTCCCCGCTTGCAAAACAAACGGCTTCGATTTATCTTTTATTGTTCGGGGATTAGACCGACATTTAAGACATTTAAAGTTACTCGTGGGGGGGATTGTAGAGCATATTTTTGGCTTTCACAGGAAGGTATCCTCCTTTGTATCGGGGACGCAAAGACTGTCCACCAGCGTTGATAGCAATCCTCAGTCTGGCTATCTTTTTCCTCTCTACACCGCTTCAATATGTTTCAGCCCAGATAGGGATAGAAATCAGGGGCAACGCCGGAATTAAGCCCGATGGGGAAACGGAAAAAGAAGAGCGCAAAGACGACGATATGTACCAGCACGCGGGGCTCCAAACCGATCCAGAAATTCAGACTTTTCTGCAGCGCGCACAGGATTATTCGGAATCCGAGCAGTACGACACAGCCGTCCGCCTTCTACAAAAAGTTCTCGAAGAAGGCGACCAGGCGATGGTAAAAACGGGACGTAGAGTCTATCAACCAGCCAGCGAAACGGCTCAAGACATGCTCATTGAACTGCCGGAGGAAGGGCTGGAAACCTACCGAATTCTCGCGGACGCAAATGCAGCAGCTCTGCTGGATGCACCGGGAGCCCGAAGAGACTCAGACGCCCTGCATCAAATTGTCAGGCAGTAT
>JAGXLK010000253.1 GCA_018334735.1 Planctomycetota bacterium
CTCCAGCCTTCAAAGGCATCTTTACCGCCTATGCTAACAGCGGGAAACATAAGTCCAAATGTTGCGACGCCAAGAACAATAATGAAGGTTAATATTAGGGTGGAAGGTAGCACGCCAAACGGCAGGAGAATTGCGAGGGCCCACGGACCTACAAATGGTATAGAACCGATAAGCCCTGCGATCATGTTACAGAACGCGAAGATCATAATTCCGAACAAGGGGGTGACAGGGGCGAAATAATATGCCTTTCTTTTTGAGCGGATCATTTCCAGAGCATCGTGGAGCGTAGGGATATCGTCGCGGGCATATTGGAGCGATGTCAGGCGTGTGATTGCCCCCCCGCAAACGGACCATACGGCCATCAAAAGCAGATAAAACAAAAGGGAAAAAGCAAAATGCTGCCAACCTGCAGCGAAAGGATTCAGCAGGGGCAAAACAGCCATAAGAACACTTTTGCTGTCGCCTTCCATGAATCGGAAAAGCATATTTTCAGGACCTCTGAAATTGCCCATTTGGGCCAACGCAGTGGCGGGAGCTTTGCCAAAATGGACCATGGCAAATACGGCGATCAGTGCTACAGTCGCAAGGGTCGCCACGAAGCCCAACCACAATTTTTTCGCGTCAACGGCCAGCGAGTGCGCTGACAGCAAATCTCTCCAATCACCTTTACGCTCTCTCATTGTTTTGCTCCCTATCGGTGTAATTCTGCGTGCAGGGGACCATCATCAGTGTGGGGAGAAGGGTACACACACGATACATGGTTTGTCAACCGCAAAATGATCCCTGATATTCCTTTTTAACTTTCCGATTCCTCTGGCAAATCGCCGCGTTCGATGCGTTCGTTGACACATTTCTCAATACGATGTTCCTCTTCAAACCACTTGTCCAAGTCCATAAGTTTACATCGTTTCCCGCAAAAAGGAAAGTAAGGATTCTCATCCAACCCTGTATAAGTTACTTTTTTCCCGCAGGTGGGACACTTCACAACAGGCGAATTGTCCGATTCTGTCATTTCTGGATGCTGTCCCGTGGGACTTATCGGTTTCAAGAAAAATGCTATTGCTCGTCCGGAGGTGCGACTGAGACTGCGACCTGGGCGGGTCTCAGCAATTCACCATCGAGCAGGAAACCTTTCTGGATTTCCTCAACAATCGTATTCGGTTCGACTTCGTTGGTCGGCTGCTGATAGACCGCTTCATGATAGCTCGGGTCAAAAGGTTGTCCAATCACCTCCATCGGCTTTATGCCTAAATCTTCCAGAATATTGTAGAATTCATTTTCCGTCATAGCAAGTCCTTCGCTAATGCTTTCCGCCCCTTCGGTTTCCCGGGCAACTTCTCGGGCGCGCACGAGGCTATCAATAAAGGGGACAACTTTCCGAGCCAGCTCACGCAGTGCGTCACGGCGTGCGGAGCGGCGGGTCTTTTTAATCCGTTCCTGTAGATTCATCTTGTCGGCTACCGCCCGCCTGAGCCGCTCAAGATATTCATCTCGTTCTTCAGCCAGAGTCTTGAGTTCTTCATACTCGGTAAATCGTATAGTGACGTTTTTATTTTGCGGCTCGTCATTATTTTCCTGGGATTCACCTGTTTCGGTTTCGGCAGAGTCCTGCGGAGTTGCTTCGGCTTTCTGTGTATCGATGTCCTCTGCTGAACCGCCTTTCTGGTTTTGTTTTTCGGTTGTCATTTTGTTCCCCTTTTGCCATCGCAGAGAGATAATTTATTGCTGTTCTTCGTCTTTTTCACCTTGGGATCGCTGGTACACGTAATCTTTTATTTTCTGCAGAAATCCTTTTCGTTTTTCGGAAACGTGGCTTCCTTCGATTTCTGCGAGCTCTCGTAGGAGTTCTTCCTGGCGGTCGGTGAGTTTTTGGGGCACTTCCACGCTGACATTTATAAGCAGGTCTCCCCGCGCTGAGTTTTGGGGGTAAGGTAGCCCGGCTTTCGATATCCGTAGAAGGTCGCCTCCCTGGGTAGAACGGGGGATTTCAATTTCGCGCATCTCTCCGCCCAAAATAGGCACCTGTGCTTTTCCTCCGAGAGCGGCCAGGGAATAACTCACAGGCAGTTCGCAGATCAAGTCAGCACCGCGTCGATTAAAGATGGAATGTTCGCGAACGGTTATGTCACAGAACAGGTCACCGCGTCCTCCAGGACCCGGTTCGCCTTCCCCGCGGACCCTTATACGCGTGCCGGATTCTATTCCTGCGGGGACCGTTATTTCGACGTCACATTCTTTTTCAATCAAGCCTTTCCCGCCACATTTACTGCAGGGGTTTTTGCATATAGTTCCGCTTCCGTGACATTTGGGACATGTTGTTCGCATTGAAAAGAAGCCCTGGCGGTTCTCAACCTGTCCGTGACCGCGGCAATAGGAACATGTCGTAGGCTCTGTTCCGGGGGTGCAGCCGTTGCCTTCACAGTGGTCACAAATTTCCCGACGACGCAGAGTGACTGTTTTGGTAACGCCTTCGCTCACTTCTTCCAGGCTCATATTGAGGGCAACACGCAGGTTACGTCCTCGTTTTTCCCGACGTTGTCCCCGCCGGCCTCCGCTGAAAAACTCATCGAACAGGCCGCTCCCCCCGAAAATATCATTGAACGCGCTGAAAATATCGTCGAACGATCCAAAATCGCGCCGCCCCGTATTGCGGAGACCTGCCTCGCCGTATTGATCGTAGAGACGCCGTTTTTGCTCATCGCCCAAAACTTCATAAGCTCGAGCCGCCTCTTTGAACTTTTCAGCTGCTTCAGGATCATCCGGATTGCGGTCAGGATGGTATTCAAGAGCAAGTTTGCGATAGGCGCGCTTTATCTCCTTCTGGGAGGCTTTCCGCTTGACCCCGAGGATGTCATAATAGTCTTTTTCTGGCATATCGCACTTCGCCAATTGGAATCAGCTACGGCTATGTGTGCTTGTATGTCAAAGAGGGCTGCCATGAAGACAGCCCTCTTTGTATTCAGTTATTCTTCAACCTGACAATCTCCCCATGCATATTGGATTGGGGGAATGCAGGACGATCATTTCACGCTGCCTTCCACGTTTTGTTCCTCATCCTCGTCGACATCGGTCACCATCGTTTCGGTGGTAAGCATGAGGCCGGCAACGCTTGCCGCGCTCTGAAGCGCAATTCTTACGACCTTTGTGGGGTCGATGATCCCGGCTTCGAACATATCGACGTATTCGCCGGTATTTGCATCGAAACCGGTTTTCTTGTCGCGGTTGAGTATTTCAGTGATCACAACGGCACCGTTATGTCCGGTATTTGCCGCGATCGTGGTGCTCGGGGCGTCGAGCGCTCGTGCGATGATGTCAGCGCCCATTTTTTCATCTCCACGCTGACGGTCACGGCGTTTCATAACGGCGTCTTTGCATCGTAGAAGGGCGCAACCTCCGCCCACAACGATGCCTTCTGCGGCGGCCGCTCGCGTTGCGTGAAGGGCGTCTTCTACCCGCGCCTTTTTCTCGTTCATCTCGGCTTCCGTCGCGGCACCGACGTTAACCACGGCCACTCCGCCACTGAGCCGGGCAAGGCGTTCCTCGAGTTTTTCACGATCGTAGTCGCTTGTTGTTTCGTCGATCTGACGTCGGATCTGGTCGATCCGCGCCTTGACATCTTTTTTGTTCCCTGCACCGCCTACAATCGTGGTGTCGTCCTGGTTGATGGTGATACGTTCGGCCTTGCCCAGATCATCGAGCTGGACCTTTTCAAGGTCGATACCTATATCCTCGCTGATGAAGCGTCCGCCGGTGAGGACCGCCAGGTCGCCGAGCATGGCTTTTCTTCGATCGCCGAATCCCGGTGCTTTGACGGCGCAGCACTGGATGGTTCCGCGGAGTTTATTCACGACGAGTGCGGCAAGAGCTTCACCTTCAATGTCTTCGGCAATAATCAACAGCGGTTTCCCGGCGGTGGCAACGCTTTCAAGAATCGGTACCATGTCGGCGACGTTGCTGATTTTCTTTTCGTGTATGAGAATATAAGCCTCTTCAAGTTCGACTTCCATCTCCGCCGAATTGGTCACAAAGTACGGTGAGAGGTAACCTTTATCGAACTGCATTCCTTCAACGAAATCCAGTTCGGTTTGGGTCGATCGCCCTTCCTCGACGGTGATAACGCCGTCTTTGCCGACTTTATCGACGGCATCGGCGAGCAGTGCTCCGATGGTCGGGTCGTTATTGGCACTGATGGTGCCAACCTGGGCGATTTCTTCCTTGCTTTTGACCTGTTTACTTTGATCCTGGAGTTCTTTAACGACGGCGTCAGCAGCGTCGTCAATTCCTCGTTTCACGGCCATAGGATTTGCACCGGCTGCGACTGCTTTCAATCCTTCACGGTAAATGAGTTCTGCCAGAACGGTTGCGGTAGTCGTTCCATCTCCAGCCTCGTCGCTGGTGCGGGTCGCTACTTCGTTCACCATTTTGGCGCCCATGTTCTCGAATTTGCCTTCCAGCTCTATCTCTTTGGAGACGGTGACACCGTCTTTGGTGACATTGGGGCTTCCGTAGCTTTTCTGCAGGATGACGTTGCGGCCCGTTGGGCCCATCGTAACTCGCACGGCATCGGCGAGTTTTTGGATCCCGTTTAGCATTTGCTTACGGGCATCGTCGCTGTAAATTAATTGTTTGGCCGCCATATTCTTTTTTTACCTCCTGAAGGCAATAGGTATGATGTTGCAAAATTTTCTAAGGGAATTTATTCTTCCAGGATAGCGAGCAAGTCTGTTTCGCTCATGATTTTGACGTCTTTCTCACCAACCTGTACATCGGTTCCGCTGAACTTTCCAAAGATCACGACATCTCCAACCGAAACGTTCAATCCGGCCCGTTCTCCGTCCTCGAGCAGTTGTCCCGGTCCGGCAGCGATAATCTTGCCCTTTTGCGATTTCTCCTTTGCCGAATCGGGAAGGAATATTCCTCCAGCTGTTTTGTCCTCGCTCTCAATCGGTTCCACAACCACTCGATCGTCCAGGGGCCTGATCTGAATGTCTTGCTTTTTAGCCATTTGTTTTAAAGACCTCCGTAAGGAAATATTTTTTTTTAAGATGACTTGGAGGGCCGGGCTTCAGCCCGGCCTTTGGGTGATTTGGCATTACCTTTACATGCCGGGCATACCTCCGCCCATACCGCCCA